>CAYYSC010000270.1:0-5074 GCA_964474065.1 uncultured Rhodospirillales bacterium
GGGATCGGGAACGCGCCGATATAGCCGATGACGCCCGACTCGGTCATGCGGCCGGCGATCTTGCCGATCACCGTACGCCCCTCATAGAAACGCGCCGCGTAGGTAGCGACATTTGGGGCGCGCTTATAGCCGGTGCAGTGTTCGAACTTCACATCCGGGGAGCGTTTGGCGACCTTGACGGTCGGATTCATGAAGCCGAAAGACGTGGTGAAAATCAGGTCGTGGCCGGTGGAAGCCATCTGGCGCAGCACCCTCTCGGCATCCGGCCCCTCGTTCACACTTTCCACGAAGGTTGTCACTACCCTGTCCCCGAATGCTTCTTCAATCGCTTGCCTGCCGACATCGTGGCGATAGGTCCAACCATGGTCGCCGATTGGTCCTACGTAGACGAAGCCGACTTTTGCGGGCTCCGCAGACTGCGCAGTGGCGCCGGTAGCTGTTCCGGCAAACACTGCTGCCGCGATCAAAGTGCCCGCTACCTTGCGGGCAGTTCGTACCAGTCCATTACCGAACATCTGTTTCGCCTCCGCGTTTCCGTCCACCCCAGCCATCAATGAATACATGGCTGCATCCAGGCCGGAAACGCGGCGGAACGTCAGATAAAATGCGCCGTCGGATTTTGTTTATGGAGTGAGGATTACCTTGATCCACCCCGGCTTGTGACGATCGAATTCTTTATAGGCTTGGATCACGTCCGACATTGGCTCGACATGCGAGGTAACTCGCATCGAATTGAACCCGCCGCTTTCCATCAGGTTGACCAGATGGGGGATGTACCGACGGTGATTGCAGTTGCCCATATTAGCCGTGACGTTTTTCTGCATCGCCGCGCCGATAGGAAAGAATCGGTCCGTCAACGGATAAACCCCAATAATCGAGAGTCTTCCGGTCTTGGCCAACCCTTCGATCACCTACTGCAGCGCCTGATTGGGCGCGTCTCCCGGTTTCCATAGGTCGCCGGACTGTCCGGAGCGGGACATGATGGCTTGCTGCTCCTGTTGGTTCTGTTGGCGCTGGTCCTGATTTGGCTGGGCGGGACCGGCGGTGCCGCTCTCAACATTTCCTCTCATACCGCAACCATCGCCGTCTTTGATTTCGGCGATGTGCACACCCAAATCGTGGGCCGGATCCGTCTTCGAGGCGGATGTCGCCGACATCGCGGAACACTACCGCTTTCATGTTGCCGCCCTTTCCGTCATGTTTTCGGAAAACGTCAGAAGCCCATGCCGGTTCCGCCGCAAAAAACCGGGAGTTTCCGGGCGGTATCGGGGCTAGGTAAGGCGTTACTCCGAACGGCGCCAAGCAGGAAGGAATGCTCGAATGCCGCATACGCCCGAACGGTTCGCCGGCAAGGTTGCCCTCGTAACGGGCGCCGCCTCCGGCATTGGTCTCGCGATTACCGAACGCCTGCTGGCGGAGGGAGCCAGGGTCGTCGGCGGCGACGTGGTCGCCGAACGGCTGGAGGAGGTTTCGGCCCGCCTCGGCGAGAATTTTGCCGGGCGGATCACGGACGTCACGCGCGAGGACGACGGCGAGGCGCTTGCGGCCCTGGCCATGGACCGTTTCGGCCGGCTGGATGCGGCCTTCAATGTCGCGGGTGGCAACCGGGCCGGCTACATTCTTGACCAACCGGAAGAGGACTGGGACTGGACGGTCGATCTTTGCCTCAAGAGCGTCTTTCTTGGGATGAAACACCAGGCCCGCCAGATGATCCGGGCCGGCAACGGGGGCGCGATCGTCAATATCGCCAGCCTGAATGCGCACGTTCCGATGTTCGCGGGCTCGGCCTATGTCTCGGCCAAGGCGGGCTGCGAGGCGCTGACCAAAAACGGCGCGCTGGAGTTCGCTGACTACGGGATCCGGGTGAACGCCGTCCTGCCGGGGCTGGTCCAGACACCGCTGACCCGCCGGCATTTCGACAACGACGCAGCTCTCGCGGCCTTTATGGAGCGTATTCCGCAGCGCCGGCCGGCCCAGCCGAAGAGATTGCCGCCCCCGCCTGCTATCTGGCGAGCGAGGATGCGACTTATGTCAATGGTGCCAGCCTGCTCGTGGACGGGGCCTGGGCCGTCAGCGGCTATCCCGACATGCGGCCCTTCCGCGGCCCGATCCAGTGGAACGGTTGACGCGCGCTTCCCCTAGTTGGTTGGGTGGATTGGAAGCGGTGTTTGGGAGTTTGGCGGCATCTTTCGCGGCTATTCTGCCTTTTCCTCAATGGTCTCGCCGATCTCCTCGACTGGGCCTTCCTGTTCTTCAACCATCACGCCGAAATAAAAGGCCAGAATGACGGCGACCGCTACGACAAGCCCAATGATGATGTTTCGCATGATGCGGCTCCCGAAAAGAGCGGTAGAACTGCCGGCGGACCTGGGCATGGCCGTCTGGCCCGCATTGGCCGCTCCTTATTGATCCAGCTTTAACACCCGCGCGCAGACAAAGACCCGGCCTGGCTCGACAGTGCCGCTAAAGCGCATGGTCACGTCGAGCTTTTCACTCTTGTAAACGCACCAGCTTTCCGGCTCCCCTTCAATATCGGTGGGAAGGGTGGCCGGCATTTCTTCCCATCCGCCTTTACGGCAGATTGCGACGTGGCCGACGTAATCCGGGTCGCAGAGTGTCAGCGGCGTGCCGGTGCCGACGTCGAGCCTGCGTAGGGGAGTCGGCCCCTCTGAGTAAGCCCGATTCGCCACGTTCCAGCTGCCATAGAGACCGATATCCACCCAGCGCGGCATATCCTCGAACCAGCCCGGCTCCATGATGTCAGGCTTCTCCAGAGCCGACGGATCGGGCGTTTCCGGGAATGACTGGCTATGACCGGGAACGGCAAATAGAATGCCCGCACTCGCCAGCGCCAAAGCCACAATCATGATAGGGAATGTTGATCCGGTGAGGTTCGAAAATCTCAAAATGGAATCGATCATGATCCATGCTCTCCCTGGCGAGGCCGTTTAATCCGGAGTGCCGCTAAGAGACTTCTCGCCTTTTCCCCTGGCGGCCGCTTGCTGTTAGGCTGGGCTCATCAGAACATACGCGTGAGAAAGGCGAGGGTTCCCCATGGTCGGCGAAGTTTGGCGCATCGGCGCCGTGAAGATCACCCGCGTCGTCGAGATCGAGGCGACGGGCGGCATGTCACGCATTATTCCGGACGCGACGCGGGACCGGATCAGGGAGATCAAGTGGCTCTACCCGCATTTTGCGGATGCGGAAGGGCGGCTGCGCGGCGCGATCCACTCCCTGGTGATCGAGACGCCGGACCAGAAGATCCTTGTGGATACCTGTGTCGGGAACGACAAGAATCGGGTGGTGCCGGCGTGGAACATGCTCCAGACCAAATTTCTGCATGATCTGGAGGCCGCAGGTTGCCCGGTGCCGAGCATCGATATGGTCCTGTGCACCCATTTGCATACGGACCATGTCGGTTGGAATACGAAGCTGGTGGACGGCAAATGGGTGCCGACATTTCCGCAAGCACAATATCTGTTTGGCCAGCGGGAGTTCGAGCACTGGACGACGACGGAGCCGCGCGACACGCCCCAAGGGAAGGTCTTGATTGACTCTGTGATGCCCATTGTCGATGCTGGTCTGCATACGCTGGTTCAAAGCGACGAACAGCTTTGCCCGGAAGTTCGGCTGATCCCGACGCCAGGCCACACCCCGGGGCATGTCAGCGTGATGATCGAGAGCCAGGGCGAAACGGCGCTGATCACGGGCGACTTCCTCCACCACCCCTGCCAGATGGCGCACCCGGAATGGTCCAGTGCGCCGGACGTAGACCCGATCCAGTCCACGGCGACGAAGCGCGATATGTTCCAGCGTTTCGAAGGGTCGCCGACTCTTATCATCGGCACCCACTTCGCGACACCGACCGCTGGCTATCTGAAGAAAGACGGTAGGGCTTGGCGGCTGGACGTGGATTGAGCGCGGGCGCCCAGATCGGATATTGTCCTAGGGAGGATATTTCCCTAGGGAGGATATTTCCCTAGGGAGAACGTGCCGAGAATAGGTTGATTACCGTCGGCACGCGAAGTCCGTGCGGCCCCTGATAAGGCAGAAGCGCTACGCTCACGTCTTCCGCAATGGCCGCAGCGTCCTCTGCGGTGCCGTTCCTGGCCGACATGACGCGAGCGGCAGGCCCGACATGGGATGCGAGCCGTCCTGCTTCCTCGATGGTGTCGGGTGCCACCAGATCGAGCCGGCGCGGGGCGGCTTCAACATCCAAAAAGCCCGCCTCTGTCAGAATGCCAATGGCATAATCCCGGTCGGCGAAGGCAAAAGGCCCTGGCTCGTTCGGTGCTGCCTTCGGCGGCGCTCCCAGGCGCGCAACGGCAATTTCCCGGGGGATCGCCATCCACGGATTTTCCGTCATCGCGGACCAGGTTGCCAGCCAGACCCGGCCGCCAGGACGCACGGCCAAGCGGAGATTTCGAAACGCGCGCGGCGGATCGCTGAAAAACATGCAGCCGAAGCGCGAGACGAGCAAATCGAACGAATTCGGCGCGAACGGAAAAGTTTGCGCGTCGGCTTCCCGGAATACCAGGCCGGCGGCACCGGCGTTCTCGGCGCGAGTGCGCGCTAGCCCGAGCATTACCGGCGAAATGTCCAAGCCGGTAATCGTTCCACCGGGCGCGATATGTCTCGAAAAGGTGAATGTCGTCGCGCCGGTTCCGCAGCCGAGGTCGAGAACGTGTTCCCCCGGTTGTGGCAATGCTTCCCGCAGCAACGCCTCCGTAATGCCGCCAAAAAGCCTGTCGAGGCTTTCCTGGTGATCGACCCATTTCTGTCCGGCCGGCGATGACCAATACGCAGCCTCTCCGGCGTTTGGCGGATCATCTGGGGGTGCCTTGGTCACAATCTGGCCCCCTTTTCGGCGTTGTCGCGAGCGACGCCCGCGGGTAGCATGCTAACCGCGGTTCTCCGAGGCCTACGCCCAGAACTCCCGCCTGCCTCAGGGCTTATGCCCCTTCACCGCACCCGACTATCGCGACATGATCGACGGTGGCAAACTCATGGAAATGGTGCTGGACGAATAGCGGCTGGCCAATACCGGTATGGACGTTTCAGGGCTCGCATTGCG
>CAYYSC010000271.1:0-5060 GCA_964474065.1 uncultured Rhodospirillales bacterium
CGACGATTGCCCGGGCGATTTCGATGGTGCCGCGCTCGACGCCGCCCTGGCCCATCGCCGGCAAAACCTGCAGTACGGTGGCCCCGGGCGGCAAGCCTGCAGTGGCCTCTGCGGCGGCCGCGGTGCTAGACTGAATCATCTCAACGCCTGCCCCGGGCCGCTGCAATGGGTGAAAGCTCTCATGACCGTTAAACCCAAGTTTCTAGAACGCGACGGCCTGCCAATCGCCTTCCACCACACACCGGCCCGCGGTGCGGGCGCACGGCTGCCGGGCGTGATTTTCCTAGGCGGGTTCATGTCGGATATGCAAGGGGGGAAAGCGCTGCATCTGGAGGGAGCGTGCCAGGCACGCGAACAACAGTATACCCGGCTTGACTATCGCGGCCACGGGCAATCGGGCGGCATGTTCGCGGAGGCTTGTATCTCCGACTGGGCGGCCGACGCCGCCGCCGTGATGACCCACGCGGCCACTGGCCCGCAAGTCCTCGTCGGCTCCTCCATGGGCGGCTGGATCATGCTGTTGCTGGCCAAGCGCTTTCCCGAGCGGATCAAAGGCTTGGTCGGCATCGCGCCCGCGCCGGATTTCGTCCTGCGCATGGAGGAGAGTTTGTCCGACCGGCAGCGTGCCGAACTGGCGTCGCAAGGCTATACCACCCGGCCGACCCCGTATTCGGACGCGCCGTACATCATTTCAAAGCGCCTGCTCGACGACGGGAAGCAGAATCTGGTGCTGACAGGAGGCGGGCATGCCTTCTCTGGGCCGGTACGTATCCTGCACGGGCTGGAGGACGACGCGGTGCCGTGGCAGGAATCCCTGACCCTGGCAGAAAAGCTGGCTAGCAAGGATGTGCGCATCACCTATGTCAAAGGAGGCGATCACCGTCTCTCCGAACCCGACCAATTGGCGATGCTTGATGCGGCGGTCTGCGAGGTCTCGCGGGTGGCCATTACCGACTGACGGACTGACAAGACCATGACCGACCTCTTGATCGACTCCTCCCCGAACGCAATTCCCTTGCATCTGTTCAAAACGGAGGAATGGGAAGCTTGGATCGCCAACCGCCCGGCGTCTGAGCAGGCCTGGGCGAAGGCCAACGGCTTCGAAGCCAAGGCGGGCACGGTCTGTGTGCTGCCGGGTCCTGATGGCGGTATCGCTGCGGTGCTTGCTGGAATGGACGAGCCGCTTTGGGGCGCCGGCGCGATGCCGGCCAAACTACCGGCCGGCGACTACATGCTTGCCGGGGCGTGGGACGAGCAGCAGGGAACGGACGTGGCCACGGGCTATCTGCTCGGCGCCTACCGCTTCTCCCGTTACAAGGAGGCAGAGGCGCCTAAATCTCGCCTGCTCTGGCCCGGAACCGCCAACAGGGGTGTCGCCGAGGCCGTGGCCGCCGGCGTTTACCTCGCGCGTGATCTGATCAACACTCCCGCGAACGACCTGGGTCCGGAAGAATTGTGCGCCGCCGCGCGCGAGGTAGGCGAACGCTTTGGGGCGCAAGTGAGGGAATTGGCGGGCGAGGAACTGCTCGCGAACAACTACCCCACGATCCATGCTGTCGGCCGCGCGGCTGACCGCGGCCCGCGGCTGATGGACCTCCGCTGGGGGCCGGAGGACGCACCCAAAATCACGCTGGTCGGCAAGGGCGTCTGTTTCGACACGGGCGGCCTGGACCTGAAGCCAGCGAGCGGCATGCTCCGCATGAAGAAGGATATGGGCGGCGCCGCCTGCGTGCTCGGCCTGGCGCACATGATCATGGCAACCAATCTGCCGGTGCGTCTGCGCGTGCTGATTCCCGCCGTGGAGAATGCCGTCAGCGGCAATGCGATGCGGCCGCTCGACGTGATCCGCACCCGCAAGGGCCTGACGGTGGAGATCGGGAATACGGACGCCGAAGGCCGTTTGATCCTGTGCGATGCCTTGGCCGAAGCCGACACTGAAAGCCCGGAAATGCTGCTGGACTGCGCCACCCTGACGGGCGCAGCCCGCGTCGCTCTGGGCACGGCCTTGCCGGCCCTGTTCTGCAATCATGACGGGCTCGCCGCCGAAATGCTGGGGGCGGGGGAGCAGGCAAGCGACCCGCTCTGGCGGCTGCCCCTGCATCAGCCCTACAAGAAAATGCTGAAAAGCGACGTTGCCGATCTCAACAACGTCTCCGAGGGCGGGTTCGGCGGCGCGATAACGGCGGCGCTCTACCTGGAGCATTTCGTGAGCCCAGGCACACCGTGGGCCCATATCGACATGATGGCCTGGAACAATTCAAGTGAGCCTGGCCGCCCGAAAGGCGGCGAGGCCCAAGCGATCCGCGGCGCCTTCGCCATGCTGCGCCGGCGGTACGCGTAGTCCCCGACCGAGGATGCCACCGATGCCGACAAACCAGATCAGTGCGAATCTCACCCCGGAAGCCCTGGCGGCCGAGCTGGCCGGCCATCACTTAATCGACGGTCAACTCCTGCCAGGCCTCTCCAATGGCACCTTCGACGTGATCAACCCGGCCAACGGCAAGGTCATCGCCCGGGCCGCAAAGGGGGACGCAGCGGACGTGGACCGTGCCGTCGCCTCCGCCAAGGCAGCGCAAGAGGCGTGGGGCGCGATGAACGCCCGCGACCGCGGCAGGCTCGTCACCGAATGCGGGCGTCGGCTGCAGGACCACGTCGAGGAACTGGCGCGTTTGATGACGCTGGAAACCGGCAAGGCCATCCGCACCGAATGCCGGGTGGAGTGCGGCGTACTGGCGGACGTGTTCACCTTCTACGGCGGCCTGGCGCCAGAATTGAAGGGCGAGAGCGTGCCCTTCAGCCAGGATTCGCTTACCGTCACCATCCGCGAGCCGATCGGCGTCGTCGGCGCGATCATTCCCTGGAACGTGCCGTTGCTGCTGATGGCGCTCAAGGTCGCGCCCGCGCTCGTCGCCGGCAACAGCGTCGTCGTGAAATCGGCGGAAGAAGCGCCGTTCACCGTTATGCGTGTGGCGCAGATCCTGGGCGACGTGCTGCCGCCAGGCGTTTTCAACATCCTTTCCGGCTACGGCCCGGAATGCGGCGGGCCGCTCGTCGCCCATAAGGACGTCGGCAAGGTTACGTTCACGGGCTCCGTCGAAACCGGCCGCATCGTTTACAAGACCGCGGCGGACAAGCTGATCCCGGTCACGCTGGAATTGGGCGGCAAATCGCCGATGATCGTGCTGGAGGACGCGAACCTCGACAAGGCGGTGGACGGCGCCGTCGTCGGCATGCGCTTCACGCGCCAGGGCCAGTCCTGCACCGCCGCCAGCCGGATCTTCGTTCATGAGAGCCTGCACGATGCCTTCGTCCAAAAGCTGAAGGCAAAGGTGGATGCCATGCGCATCGGCGACCCGATGAAAGACGAGACGGACATCGGCGCGATTATCTCGCGGGAACAGTTCGCCAAGGTGAAAAGCTATATCGACTTGGGCACCAACACGCCCGGCGCGGTTGCGCATCCAGTAGGTCAACTGGCGGCGGACGAGACGAAGGAGGGGCTCTTCGTGCAGCCGATCATCTTCACCGGCATCCCGAACGACGCTACCGTCTGCCGGGACGAAATCTTCGGCCCGGTCACCTGCGTGATCAAATGGTCGGACTATGAGGATGTGATCGCCCAGGCAAACGACACGGAATACGGTTTGGCTGCGAGCATCTGGACCAACGACATGAAAAAGGCCCTGGACGCGACCAAGCGCCTGGAGGCTGGGCTGGTGCAGGTCAATCAGAACCTGGTGGTGCAGCCGAACATTTCCTACGGCGGCGTAAAATCCTCCGGACTAGGTAAGGAAGCGTCGCTCGAAGCGATGCTGGAGCATTTCACCCACAAGAAAACGATGATGTTCAACATGACCTGACCTGTCGGCCCGCCGGCACCGGTTCTCAGGCCGCAGAGGCCAGACGCCCCGCGCCGCCCTAGTCTTGCCGGAACCCGTCGTGGCAGGTTTTGCAAGTCCGGGCGGTGCGGCGGAACAGATCCTCCGGCGAAAGGCCCTGCAGCGCCGGCGGGATCTCTGCCTTAGAGTTACCCATTGCAGCGTTACCCATTGCGGCTCCCAATGCATCAGCATGCACTCGCAATTCCTCCGCCTGGGCAGCGAATTCCGGCCATTCTTCCCAGACTGTCGGCAACGACTCGCTGGGATGTTGCAGGCTGCCCTCTGGGAAGAGCCCGGTCATTTGTTCGCCGGAATGATCGCGGATGGTAAAGGCAGCCTTCTGAGCCTCTGCCCGGTCGTAACTGCCTTCTTTCAGCATCGCGTTCAGCGCCTTCATGGCTTCGCGCATGTCTTTCATCGCATCCATGCGCTCCTTCACGACCCCCGTCGCCCCGGTATGCGCACTAACCGGATCGATGGAGAGCGCTGAAGCGAACAGCCCAGCAAACAGGAAGCCAGCGGCACAGGCCGGATGCAGCCGAAACGTCATTAACCCTCTCCCGTTCGTAGCCCGCTTGCGGTCAACCGCTTGTTATACTCGCGGACCGTCGCCCTGACATACGACACTCTGGCCCAGATCAATCTGCTTCTCTAGGGCAACGCGTTCCGCATCGTTGGCATCCATCTCGATGACCGCCGGACGGAGCATGCGATCCTAGCCAATGCAGCCAAACGCTGGGCGGCTTCCTTTTCACGAAGAAGTCTCCCCGGCCAAGTCGGCGATGATCGGGCAGTCGGGACGATGATCGCCGTGACAGGCTTCCGCCAGGGCGGAAAGGGTATCTCGAAGGCTTTGCAGTTCCGCAAGCTTGCGGTCGATCGCGGCGATCCGTGCTTCGGCAAGCCGTTTCACATCGGCACTCACTCGTTCCTTGTCCTCATAAAGCGAGAGCAACGCCCGGCAATCGTCCAGGGAAAAGCCCAAGCCTCGCGCCCGGCTGAGAAAACGGAGCTTGTGAAGGTCTGCCTCCCCGAAGCTCCGGTAGCCGTTGGCCGACCGCTCCGGCATGACGAGCCCGATGTCTTCGTAATAGCGGATCGTGCGCACCGGCAAGCCGCTGCTCACCGCCGCTTCGCCAATATTCATGGCTCCTCTCCAGGCGCGGATGACGGAGTCAG
>CAYYSC010000272.1:0-5060 GCA_964474065.1 uncultured Rhodospirillales bacterium
TCCATCCAGCGCTCGCCATCCATGTCGAAATTCGATGCGAAGCCCTCGTGCCCGATCGTGTCGTTCATCGCGTCGTAATGGGCGAACCGCTCTGGCGGCGTCAGGTTCGGTAGGGAGAAATCCCGGATCACCCGCCCCCCCACGTGGTCCATGATATAGAAGGCTTGCCCGATAATGCTTTCGTCCTCGCATAGGGCATAAGTCTTCGCGACCGGGACATCCGTGGGACCGAGTGCCGTGATCACACGATACTCGCGCTCCACCGCATGAGCAGAAGGAAGCAGCTTTCCCGGCGGCTTCTTCCGCATGACATAGCGCTTGCCGTTGCCGTCCTGGAGCATGAACGTCGGGTTGGACATGCCGCCGCGGAACTGCCCGACCGTCAGCGGCCGTGCGAATCCCTCTACATGTTCGGCCATATAGTCTTCCAGCCGGTCCTCGGGAAACTTGTGCTGGTCCAGCACGGACTCGGTTTGGAGGGTCGACGAGATTTCACCGGTACCGGCCATGGGCGAAGACGTCCTCAACAACGGATGGTATGTTACAGGTCTTTGACAGTCTTTCCCGAGACGCCTGGAGACGCAAGAGCCGCCTGCCATTCGGATTGGACGTCAGGATCGGTTTCCCCTGCCGCGAAGCGCTCTGCAACCAGCGCGAGCCCCTTAGTGTCCAGCAGTTGCGACAGCGCCCACACCGCCATGGCCCGAACTAGCGGCGACGGGTCGGCCAAGTGGGGTTCCGCGTGCCGTGCCATCGCGGGCTCGTTCGTGTTGCCCATGGCGATCAGCACATTGCGGAGAAACCGGTCCCGCCCCAGGCGCTTCACCGGCGTCTGGGCGAATACCTCACGGAAGGCCGCGTCATCCAAGTTTGCGAGGTCCGCAAGGTCCATTGCGGCCAGCTCGACGCGGGTCTGCATTTGCGAGTCGCGGGCGCGCCGGGCGAACTTGTTCCACGGGCAGACCGCCAGGCAGTCGTCGCAGCCGAATATCCGGTTGCCGATCGGCTTGCGGAACTCCCCGGGAATGTGACCCTGGTGTTCGATGGTCAGGTAGGCAATGCACCGCCGTGCATCAAGCCGGTATGGCGCCGGGAAAGCGTCCGTCGGGCAGATATCGAGGCATTTCCGGCAACTGCCGCAGTGATCGTGTTCCTGCGGGTCGGGGGGCAGGTCCAGAGTGGTCAGCACCTCGCCAAGAAACAGCCAGGAGCCGAACTGGCGGCTGACCAGGTTGGAGTGCTTGCCTTGCCAGCCGAGGCCCGCGCGTTCAGCGAGCGGCTTCTCCATCACCGGAGCGGTGTCGCAAAAGAGTTTCACCTCAGAGTCGTGCGTGTCAGCGATCCAGCGGGCGAGTTGGCGCAGTTTTTTCTTGATCACGTCGTGGTAGTCGCGGCCGGTCTGGGCGTAGGCGCTGACCGCGCCCTGCATCGGCCGTTCCAGCGCGTCGAGCGGATCCCGGGCAGGGCCGTAGTTCAGCCCGACAACGACCGCGCTGCGAGCCTCGGGCCATAACGCCTGCGGATCGGCCCGGCGCTCGGCGGTCCCCTGCATCCAATGCATGTTCCCGTGCCAGCCTTCGGCCAGAAAGCGGGCCAGCCCTTCCCGTCGCCGTCCGTCACTCGTGGCAGGGGCGAAACCAACTGCGTCAAAACCCAAGGCTATTGCCCGCGCGCGAATGGCGGCCTTGGGGCAGTCCTGCGGCGCTTGGGTGGACTCATCCGTTCGCATTGGGGAACAGTACCTGATCTGCAACATTCCGACCACCGGCAGAAACTGATGAATCTTGCTTCCGGCCCCAGTCACTTTATGTTTACCGATCCTGCCGCAGAGCCTGGGGAGGAGGTGAGGGTTTTTACCTGGAGCCCCCCTGAATTCCAGCCAGACTCGCCGATCCTGATCGCGCTTCATGGCTACAAGAGAAACGCGGAGCAGTATCGCGATGACTGGCAGCCGCACGCGGAGGCCTTGGGCGCCTTGCTGCTGGCTCCCGAATTCAGCCAAACGGGGTTCCCCGGGCCGCGCGCCTATGAGGTCGGTAACATGCGGACGCCAGACCGCCGGCATTTTCTGCCGCGCGAGCGCTGGAGCTATGGCCTGATCGAACGCCTGTTCGACCGCGTGCGCGCAATGACCGGCTCTCGGCGAGAGGGTTATTGGCTGTACGGGCATTCCGCTGGTGCCCAATTTGTGCATCGTTTAGCGCTTTTCCAGGAGAAAGCGCGGTTCGAAGTCGCGATCGCCGCGAATGCTGGCGCCTACACACTGGCGCGCCCGGGCGAGCGCTTTCCCTACGGCCTCGATCGCATCCCGGATCTTGAGAACGTTCAGGAACAAGGCTTGAGCCGGCCGCTGGTGGTGATGGTGGGGGAAAAGGACACCAACACCACCAACGCGATGCTGCTGCGTTCTGAGGAAGCCATGCGCCAAGGGCCGCATCGTCATGCGCGGGGCGTGTATTTTTTCGAGGACGCGCGCCGGGAGGCGGCACGGATGCAGTTGCCCTTCGCCTGGCGCCTGGTCATTGTGCCCGACGTCGGTCATTCCAATCGCGGGATGGCCCGTGTAGCTGCGTCCTGGTTCGCGAATAATGCATAGCAGGGATGCGCTAGGGCTAGGCATTCCGGATCGCACCTGCTAGCTTCCGCGCCGCGTAAGGCTGGCCGGTCACGGCAGCCCCGCAGACAAGACCGACGCATGGAAGCCTCAAGGAGGAGAACGTCAATGCGATTCCTGAAAGGCGCGCGCCTGGCGCTTGCCGTGACGGTGCTCGCCAGCACGGCTGGCGCCGCTTACGCCGAGAAAGCCGGCGGTATTTTAAAGGTGTATCATCGCGGTACACCACCGAGCGGCTCGATTCACGAAGAAGCCACGACGTCCACGAACATGCCGTTCATGGGCGTTTACAATAACTTGGTACTCTTCGACCAGGATGTTGCCCAGAACAGCCTCGAGTCCATTCGCCCCGAGCTGGCGACTGAATGGTCCTGGGACGAGACCAACACCAAGCTCACCTTCAAACTGCGCGAAGGGGTGAAGTGGCACGACGGCGAAGACTTCAGGGCCGACGATGTCAAGTGCACCTGGGACCGCCTGACCGGCGAAAACGTGTCGCGCGAGATGCGCCTGCGGAAGAATCCGCGCAAATCCTGGTATTGGAACCTGAAAGGCGTCGAGATAAACGGCGACTATGAGGTGACCTTTAACCTCGGCCAGCCGCAGCCGTCCTTCATGGCGATGCTCGCCTCGGGCTATTCGCCGGTTTATCCCTGCCACGTCGACTCCAAGACGATGCGCACGGCCCCAATCGGCACCGGTCCGTTCAAGTTCGTGGAAATGAAGCAGAACGAGAACGTGACCTTCACGAAGAACGAGGACTACTGGAAGGAAGGCTACCCGCTGCTGGATGGCATCGAATTCACCATCGTCCGTAGCCGCTCCACCCGTGTCCTCGGCTTCATTGCCGGCGAATTCGACATGACGTTCGTTGGCGACGTCACCCCAGCCCTGCTGAGGGATGTCAACGAGCAGGCGCCCACCGCCAAGTGCGATATGGTAGCCACCAACGTCTCGCGGAACCTGATTGTCAATCGAGACGCCCCGCCGTTCGATGACCCGAACATCCGCAAGGCGATGGCCTTGACGATCGACCGTAACGAGTTCGTTGAAATTCTGACCGAAGGGCTTGGCCTGGTCAGCGGTGCGATGCTGCCGCCGCCGCCAGGCGTGTGGGGCATGCCGCCGGATGTTTTGGCCGAAGTGTCTGGTTATGGCGATGTCGAGGCGAACCGCGAAGAAGCACGGAAGCTGATGGCGGATGCCGGATACGGCCCGGACAATCGGTTGAACGTGACGATCTCCACTCGGAATATCGCCATCTACCGTGACCCGGCGGTGATCCTGATCGACCATCTGAAGGAGATCTATATTGACGCCGAACTAGAGGTCATCGAGACATCCAACTGGCATGCTACGGTGGCCCGGAAGGACTACCAGGTCGGCATGAACCTGACCGGCGTCGGCGTGGACGACCCTGACGTTAATTTCTTCGAGAACTATGCGTGCGGGTCCCAACGTAACTACACCGGCTACTGCAACGAAGAACTTCAGAAGCTGTTCGTCAAACAGTCCAGCATGACAGATCAGGAAGAGCGTAAGAAGCTGGTATGGGAAATCGACGCGAAGCTGCAGGAAGATGTGGCCCGCCCGATCATTTTCCAGGGTGTCGGTGGCACCTGCTACCAGGAGCATGTGATGGACTTCACTGTTCCGACCAACAGCTCTTATAACGCTTGGCGGTTCGAAGACGTTTGGCTGGATCAATAATCTGCCACGATAACTTGGGGGCCGGCAGACTGCCGCTGCCGGCCCCACTGTTTTTTGTTTGGTCCTTTCACCCCCGTTCAGAGAGTATGAGGCCGTGACCTCCTACATCATTCGCCGAATTCTCTTGATGATCCTGACGCTGTTTGGCATGTCGGTGATCATTTTTGCGTTGCTCAGGCTGGTTCCGGGCAATATTGCGGACATCCTGTTCGATTCCGCCGGCTTTATTGATCCGCAGGAAAAGGCCTACTTGGAGGCGGAACTTGGCTTAGATCAGCCGCTTTGGAAGCAGTACTGGGACTGGATTAGCGGCCTTCTCACCGGTGATCTCGGGTTCTCGTACGTCTCGGAATTGCCGGCTGCGGAAGAACTGGGCCCGCGCATTCCCATCACCGCCAAGTTGGCCGGGCTTGCGCTGTTTTTCTCGGTGCTGTTCGGCTTGCCGCTAGGCGTTATCAGTGCCGTCAAGCAGAACACCTGGGTCGACTACGTGGTTCGCATCGTTTCGCTGTCCGGTCTGTCGCTGCCCAGCTTCTGGCTTGGTCTGCTGATCCTGATGGCGTTCGTCTCCTATCTCGGTTTTATTCCGATCTACACGAACCCGCCGGAGACGTTATGGGAGGAGCTGTTGCTCTATTCGATTCCGGCGGCCGCGGTCGGCTTCCGCGCGTCGGCAATCATTATGCGCCTTACCCGTTCCAGCATGCTGGAAGTAATGCGGCAGGACTACATCCGC
>CAYYSC010000273.1:0-5058 GCA_964474065.1 uncultured Rhodospirillales bacterium
GGCATGCCGCCCCCGCTGCCCGGCATCCCCTGCCCCGCCTGACGGCCGAGTTCGCTGATCTGCGCATCCAGGTCCTGAAGACCCATTTGGTTCATGATTCGCTGGACATAGAGTCCCCGCTGGGTGAAGAACCGGATATTCTCCACGCCGATGGCAGCCGCCGCCTGTTCCACCGAAAGCGCGAGCCCTGCCTGGTCGTCCTCCAGCAGCATCCTCGCCAACTCGCTTTCCGCCTGATCGGCGGAAACGCTGCTCCTGTCCCGCTGCCGCTCTTCTCCGTCCTCTTCGCGGTTGCGGAAGCTGTCAGCTTGGAAGAAATCCTCGAAAGTCTCCTCGAAAGCCTGTTTCTCTTCTTCCGATTTTGCCAGCGCGAAGGAAAGGGAGGTTTTCAACAGTTCCCGGTCCTTCCAGCCGACAAGCTTCGCCACTTCCATGGCGTCAAGCGTGTCGGCGACGGAGACCGGCACGTCGGCGCCTCGCAAGGCTTTGAGAAAGTTCGTAAAAGTGCGTTCCATGGGGAAAAGATCCGGACGGGCAACTGACCAGACGCTAGCACAAGCATTATCGGGGAGCGAGAGGGTCACGTGGTGCCGGTCTTGGCTGCCCGGCGCGGCCAGCCTGTGCCTCGTCCGACCAGCCCTTCTCACCGGCCCGCTTGCCCCCATGCGTTCCCGCCGCTAGGTTGCGACCTAAGTCTGAATGTGATCCTCCCAGGAGCCTGCCTCACATGCGTTTTACTGGCACCGACACCTATGTCGCCACTGAAGATCTGATGCTGGCGGTCAACGCGTCCATCACGCTCGAGCGGCCGCTGCTCATCAAGGGTGAGCCTGGCACCGGGAAAACCATGCTGGCCGAAGAAGTTGCCCGGGCGCTGGATGTTCCCATGATCAGCTGGAACATCAAATCCACGACCAAAGCGCAACACGGGCTTTATGATTATGACGCGGTCAGCCGCTTGCGCGATTCCCAGCTTGGCGATGAGAAGGTCAAGGATATCCGCAACTATATCGACCGGGGCAAGCTGTGGGAGGCTTTTTCGGCCGACCAGAAAATCGTGCTGCTGATCGACGAAATCGACAAGGCCGATATCGAGTTCCCGAACGATCTGCTGCAAGAACTCGACCGGATGGAGTTCTACGTTTACGAGTTGAACGAGACAATCCGGGCGAAGCACCGGCCCATCGTGATCATTACGTCGAACAACGAAAAAGAACTGCCGGACGCATTCCTGCGTCGCTGTTTCTTCCACTACATCCGCTTCCCGGACAAGGAGACGATGCAAGACATCGTCGACGTCCACCACCCGGGCGTGAAGAAAGAACTGGTCAAGGCCTCGCTGGAAGTCTTTTTCAATTTGCGGGAAGTCCCCGGCATCAAGAAAAAGCCCTCTACCAGCGAGTTGCTGGACTGGCTGAAACTGCTAATGGCGGAAGACATCGACCCTGAAGAATTGAAGGGCAAGGACGGTGGCCAGACCATTCCGCCGCTCTACGGCGCGCTGCTGAAGAACGAGCAGGACGTGCACCTGTTCGAACGGCTGATTTTCCTGCAACGCCGCGAGCGCGGTTGATCCGCGGCGGCTCAGATACGGCATGCCCCTGGGCTCTGCCCAGGGCCACGGTCGTTGCCATTGACGATGGACCGGCACTCAGTTGTCAGAGTCCGCCGACATGATCCCGGCTCCGGGCCGGGTATTTGCATAAGTCGAGAGGAGGCAGGAGCCCCATGTTCATCGACTTCTTTTTCAAAGTGAAGGAAGCCAAGATTCCGGCAACGATCCGGGAATGGCTGATGCTGGTCGAGGCGATGGAAAAGAACCTCGTCATGTACAGCATCGATGATTTTTACTACCTCTCGCGCGCCTGCCTCGTGAAGGACGAAAAATACTTCGACCGTTTCGACCGCGTCTTCGGCACATACTTCAAGGGAGTTGAAGACATCACCCAGGGTCTGTTTGGGGCGGACATTCCGGACGAATGGCTGGCCAAACAAGCCGAACTGCTGCTTTCCGACGAGGACAAGGCCAAGATCGAAGCCTTGGGCGGCTGGGAAAAGGTGATGGAGGAGTTGAAAAAGCGCCTCGAAGAACAGAAGGGCGAACATTCCGGCGGGAACAAGTGGATCGGTACCGGCGGCACCTCGCCGTTCGGCACCGGCGGCTACAATCCGGAGGGTGTCGCGATCGGCCAGCGCCGCCGCCGCCAAGGCCGGGCGCTCAAGGTCTGGGACCAGCGCGAGTACAAGAATTACGACGACAGCCTGCAACTCGGCATCCGCAACATCCAGATCGCGCTGCGCCGGCTGAGGGAGTTCGCCCGCACGGGCGTTGAAGAGGAGTTCGACCTCGACGAGACCATCGACCGGACAGCCAAGAACGCCGGTCTCCTTGACATCGTCATGCGGCCGGAGCGGACCAACCGGGTAAAAGTGCTGATGTTCTTCGACGTCGGCGGCTCGATGGATGACCACATCCGCGTCTGCGAGGAACTGTTTTCCGCTGCGCGCACGGAATTCAAGCACCTCGACTTCTACTACTTCCACAATTGCGTCTACGAGTATCTGTGGAAGGACAACCGCCGCCGCCATAATGTGCGCACCAGCACCTGGGACGTGATCAACACCTACCAGACCGAATACAAGGTCATCTTTGTCGGCGATGCGTTCATGAGCCCCTATGAGGTGACCTATAAGGGCGGCAGCGTCGAGCACTGGAACGAGGAAGCTGGCGCGGTCTGGCTGCAACGGATGCTCGATCATTGGCCGGACGCCATCTGGCTGAACCCGCGGCCGGAAACGCGCTGGGACCACACACCCAGCACCGCGATCATCAAGGAACTCATGACCAATCGCATGTACCCGCTCTCGATCGACGGGCTCGACCGGGGACTCCGGGCGCTGCGGGGGTAGTTTTCCGGACCGATCCCCGAAGGCGCGGCAGCACGGTTCGTGGCCTCCCTCCGTCGGAGCAAGATACTGAAGAGACCCCGGAGTGTGCTGCCGCGCGCCCGGGGATCGTCTTGTAAGAGAAGGGAAATCCAGCATGCGTGTCATCACCACCATTCCGCAGAACAATCTCCAAAGCGTGCCGGCCGCAGCGCGGGCGGTCGAAGCAGCCGGGTTCGACGGAATCGTGAGCATGGAGAACAAGCACGATCCGTTCTTGCCGCTCGCAGTAGCCGCCACCTGCACCGAACGGGTCGAACTGGCAACGGGCATCGCCATTTCCTTCGCCCGCTCTCCCATGAGCACGGCGAACATGACCTGGGATCTGTACGAGGGTTCCGGCGGGCGTTTCGTGGTCGGCCTCGGCACGCAGATCAAGGCGCACAATGAGAGGCGTTTCTCCGTGCCCTGGACCCCTCCCGCGCCCCGCATGCGCGAGTACCTGCAGGCCCTGAAGGCGATCTGGAAATGCTGGGAGACTGGCGAAAAGCTCGATTATCGCGGCGAGCACTATACCTTCACGCTAATGACACCGAATTTCGTGCCGGAGAATACCGTTCCCGGCACCCCAAAGGTGACGCTCGCCTCCGTCGGGCCCGTCATGATGAAAGTGGCGGGAGAAGAAGCGGATGGCGTGCGACTGCATCCTTTCTGCACGCGGAAATACATGGAGGAGACCATCGTTCCCCGCATCGAGGCGGGACTGGCCAAAGCCGACCGGGCGCGCGAGACCTTTGAGATCTCTGGCGGCGGCTTCATCGCGACCGGGCCCGACGACGAAAGCGTGCATAAAATGGCCGAATGGGTCCGCTACCGCATTGCCTTTTACGGCTCGACCCCGGCCTATTATCCGGTCCTCGAAGCCCACGGCATGCAGGAGTTGGGCCTGAAGCTCAACCGCATGACGAAGGAAGGCCAGTGGGACAAAATTGCGGCGGAGGTGCCGGACGAACTGTTGCACCACTGCGCCGCCATCGGTCGGCATGACGAAATTTCGGCCAAGGTCGAGCAACGTTTTGGCGGCATCTCCGATACAGTCTTCGCCAGTGTCTCAACCGATATCCCGAGCGACCTGCCGCCGGACCTGATCCAGGACCTCCAGCGCATCCCGAGCGCCTTTCAAGGGCACCGGCCAAGCGGCTAGGTATAAATTTCCAGTTCATTGACCAGCGCCCATGGGATAGTTTCCGGGCATTGATACATGATTGCCCGACAGGAAAGAACACTATGGAGCCAGAAGAGCTCATCCGCCAATATGATCCCCGTGCGGCGGTGCCAGATCACGAAGTGTGGAAAGCTCATTGGTCGCTGAATAGCGAACGTGTGCGGACCAAGCTAAAGGGCTTCCTGCGTGTGCCCTACGGCGATACCGCGGGCCAGACCATGGATATTTTCCCGGCGAGGGAGCCGAACGCGCCGGCGCAAGTGTTTATCCATGGCGGCTTCTGGCGTTCCCTGGACAGTTTTGACCACACACTGATCGTGCCGATGTTCCGCGACGCGGGCGCGACCACTATCCTGCTGAACTACGATCTTTGCCCTGCGGTACCATTGTCCGAACTGATCCGGCAGGTCCGGGTTGCACTCGCGGCTATCTGGCATCAGGCGGAAGCCATTGACATCGACAGAGACCGCATCTTCGTTTCGGGCCATTCCGCCGGGGGCCATCTGGCGGCCATGCTGGCGGCGACCGATTGCGAGAGCCTGAGCCTCCCGGAAGATACGGTGAAGGGGGCGACCCTGGTCAGCGGCCTCTACGATCTCACGCCGATACTGCAGCTGCCATCAAGCGAAGACCTGCAGATTGCCGAGGAGACAGTGCCGGAGGTTAGCCCGGCCTGGAATCTGCCCCCTGCAGGATTTCCCGTCCTTCTGGCGGTGGGTGGACGCGAAACTGCCGGCTTCATCCAGCAGGCGCACGACTTCGCCGCAAGTTGCCGGCAGAGCAATCGCTCGGTAACGCTGATGGAACCGGAATACGACAACCACTATTCGATCCTGCATTCTTTCAGCAATCCGGTCACCGAACTGGGCAAGGCCGTGCTGGCGCAAATGGGTCTCGCCGCGTGACTGCCAGGCGGACGCCTGGGTACGCCTGGGTCGTCACCGGCG
>CAYYSC010000274.1:0-5008 GCA_964474065.1 uncultured Rhodospirillales bacterium
GGGGTCGCGCCCGGCCGCCGTCGCCGTCTCCGCGATGGTCTCGAAGGCGTCGTCTTGCAGCACGATATCGCTGGCTTCACGGGCAACATCCGTCCCGCGCCGGCCCATCGCGATGCCGATGTCCGCCTTTTTCAGGGCGGGCGCATCGTTGACGCCATCGCCGGTCATGCCGACGATCTCCCCAGCTTCTTGGAACGCTTGCACCAACGTCAGTTTGTGCTCGGGGCTGACCCGCGCGAAAACTTCAGTCTCCCTGATCTCCTCCATCTTGTCTGGGTCGAGATCGGCGCCTTCAAGAACGTCCCGCTCCTCCTCGACCATGCCCACTTCCCGGGCGACGTTCAGGCCCGTAGCGGCATGATCGCCGGTGGCCATGACAATGCGGATGCCGGCATCGCGGCATGCCCGGATTGCATCGGCTACCGCTGCGCGCGGCGGGTCATAGAGACCCGCCAGGCCCAGCAGCACCAAGTCCTCGTACGGCTCGGCTTCTGCATCCGGCACCGTCTTATCCGCAAGGGCCAGGAGGCGGAGCCCCTCGGCAGCCAGTTGGTCATTCCGCTCGCGCCACCGATCGCGGTCTTCCTCATTCAACTCTTCCGGTGTGTCGTGCCGGTATACCTGCACCGCCGCTGTCAGCACCGCCTCCGGCGCTCCCTTTACCGCCACCAAGTGAGCGTCCTCGTAACGGTGGACGGTCGCCATCATCTTGCTTTCGGGGTCAAAGCTGACCTCCCGTTCTTCCGGGAGGGTCTCAAGCAGTTCCTGACGCTCCAATTCCGCCAAGGCCCCGGCCTTGAGCAGGGCGATTTCCATCGGATCGCCGGAGGGCTCTTCGTCACCGCGGCCGAGGTTCGCATTGTTGCAAAGCACCATCACGCGCAACGCCGCCTGCAAATCCCGCCGATCATCCGGGCTTACCGGCTCGCCGTCCATTCGGAACGGCTCTTCTTCCTGCGAAAACTCCACATCTCCATCTGCCAGCGCGAGCCGGCTCACGACCATCCGGTTTTCGGTCAGCGTTCCCGTCTTGTCGGTAATGATAACGGTAGTGGCCCCCAACGTTTCGACGGCGGAGAGCTGTTTGACCAAGGCGCCACGCTTGGCCATGCGCCACATGCCGCGCCCGAGCGATAGGGTTGCTACCACTGGCAGACCTTCCGGCACGGCAGCGATCGCCAAAACGATGGCCGTTTCGATCATCAGCCCGACTTCTTTACCGGCGATAATGCCAGATGCCGCCACCGCCACGCCCACGGCGGCAACCAAGTAGATTAGCCGCTGACCCAGCCGCTCAAGACGCCGTTCCAGCGGCGCCGTATCTTCCTCGGCCCCTTCAACCATGGCCGCAATCCGGCCAATTTCAGTTTCCTGACCGCTGCCGACGACCACTCCCTCGCCCTCGCCGCGGGTGACAGCGGTGCCTTTGAACGCCATGTTCGCCCGCTCGGCCAAAGGCGCATCGGGATCATCAAGAGCGTCGGAATGTTTGGCCACCGGCTCGGACTCGCCGGTGAGCGCTGCCTCGTTGCATTGCAGGTTCTCAATTGAGATCAACCGCAGATCGCCCGGAACTACCATCCCCTCTTTGAGGATGACGATATCCCCGGGCACCAGACGGTCGGCAGGCATTTGCTGTTCTTGGCCTCGCCGCCGGACCGTCGCGGTCACACGGCCCATCCGGCGCAGCGCGTCCATCGACCGGGTCGCCGCATACTCGGTCCCAAAACCGATGGCACCGTTGATCAGAATAGCCGCCGCAATGGCAATCGCCTCGACGATCTGACCGAACGCGGCGGCAGTTGCGGAAGCTGCCAAAAGCAGCAGGATGACAAGGCTCTTGAACTGGTCGAGCAAGATGGCCCATGCGGATTTCCGCTGGCTCGCCTTTAGGCGGTTCGGGCCGAAGCGCTCGCGGCGTTGCCTTGCCTCCTGCTCTCCCAGCCCCTCCTCAGCTTCCACATCCCATTGGTCAAGAACCTCCCGGGTGTCGCGGAGAAAGGGCGCGGTGCTTTCGTCAGACACCCTGGTCCCCCCAATCGTCCTCGGGATCTAGTGCAGGGCCTCCAGCGCCAATGCAATGCCCTGGCCGCCGCCGATGCAAAGGGTCACCACGCCCCGATCCAGACCATCCCGCGTCATCGAGTGCACAAGGCGGGTAGTCAGGACGGCTCCGGTCGCGCCGATCGGGTGTCCATGGGCGATGGCGCCTCCTTCAACATTGACGATGTCCTCGGCAAAGCCAAGCTCCCGCGTGACCGCAATGGCAATGGCGGCGAAGGCCTCGTTAATTTCCACCCGCTGAACATCCCCAATGGACCAGCCGGCGCGATCCAACGCTTGCCTGACGGCTGGAACCGGGCCGAGCCCAAACATGCCGGGTTCGACCGCGCCGACGCCATAGGATACAAGTCTGGCCAACGGCTGCATTCCATTGCTATCTGCCCACTTTTCCTCGGCGAGCACGACGGCGGCCGCGGCGCTGTTCAGTCCCGGGGCGTTGCCCGCGGTGATGGTACCATCTTTGCGGAAGGCGGGCTTAAGGCTCGATAATCCTTCCAGGGTTGCGTCGGGCCGGTTGCTTTCGTCCCGGTCAAACCGCGTTTCGCCTTTCCTGGATTTCATTGGCACGCCCACGATCTCACCGTCAAATTTTCCGGCAGCCTGCGCTTCAGAAAACCGCTGCTGAGAGCGAAGCGCCCATTCGTCCTGGGCTTCACGGGAGATCTGGTATTTCTCCACCAGATCTTCGGTGTGCCAGCCGGCATGCTCGCCAGAGAATGCATCGAGCAGGCCATCGTACAACGTAGCATCCTGCATGGTCCCGGGCCCCATGCGATAGCCCCAGCGGGCACGCTCAAGCATGTACGGCCCTTGATCCATGTTTTCCATGCCGCCGGCGACGCCACAGTCGGCGTGGCCAAGCATGATTTCCTGCGCAACCGTAGCAACGGCTTGAGCCCCGGAACCGCAAACGCGGTTCACCGTCATGGCGGGCACGTCGACAGGAATGCCGCCGTTGAGTGCCGCTTGGCGGGCAGGATTCATCTTTGCGCCGGCTTGAATGACATGGCCCATCACCACCGTGTCGACAGTCTTGCCATCCACCTTGGCGCGTTGCAACGCGCCGGAGATCGCGCTGGCGCCAAGAGCGGGCGCCGGCATGTCCTTCAAAGTGCCGCCGAACTTGCCGACGGGGGTCCGAACGGGCTCGCACAAGACCACGCTGCGGTTCGTCATAGAATGTCCTCTTTTGATGGCGGCATTTCAAGTCAACCGATCGGGCGAATAACTTAATGTTTATAGTGGTTGACGCCTCTCAAGCCGGCATTAACGCACGTTAAGGCGAAGAGGTCCTTTCCAAAGCTCAAATATATTGGTGGGAAATCTATCGAGATATGCTGACACGCGGCAACGGGATCCCCGGCGAATGAGGCGGACCCACCATGAGGTGGACTGCTGAGGAGATGGACAACCGATGGCTACCCTCTTTTTTCTTCTCCCGGAAGGGGCGGAAGCACGCCCCGGTCCCGGTCGCTATGAGTTCCGCTGCTGGCCGCGCCGCCCGCCGGCGGCCGTATCGACTCTGCAAAGGGCCTGGCAACTGGACCAGTGTGAAGTGCGCACCGACATATACCTGCTCTCGCCGCTAAGCGGCCACCGGCTCGTCAAGCTGCGGAGTGGCAGCAGGCTGGAAACCAAGCGGCTTCTGGACCGGCCCGGACCGCTGGAATACTGGAGCGACCCTCTGGCCAAGAGCTTCCCCTTGGAAGTGGAAAGCCTTGCTGCTCTCGCGGCAGACCTTGGGCTGACCGGCCCCTTACCGGCGGCCGCGGCCCTTTCGCCCGCGCATCTCGTCGCGGAACTTGCCGATCAAGTCGGAGCGGTGCGCGTCAGAAATGTCAGGAAGTCGCGGGCCTTGTTCACCCGCGATAGCAGCCGGATCGAAGTGACCCACGCCCATTGGAAGGATCACGACCATTTGAGCATTGGGCTGGAGGACGCGGATGCTCGAAGCGCCCTTACCGTGCTGCGGGAGCTGGAGCTGACGGCTTTCCCGAACATCCATTATGGCGAAGCATTACGGGCGGAGGCGAGAGTCGCTCACCGCCTGCCGGCGATGTGACCGCCCTCCGCGTCTTTCCAGACAGAACCCAAAAGAAACAGCGGCCAGAGAGAGACCTCCGGCCGCTGTTAACGCTTAGCCCTAAACGCTTAGCCCTGAACGCTCAGGGCAACGCTGCCGCTAGGCCGCCTTTTCAATGGCAATCGCGGTCGCCTCGCCACCGCCGATGCAGATGGCGGCAACGCCCTTTTGCACGTCGTACTTGTGCATGGAGTTGATCAGCCCGGCGATGATCCGCGCGCCGGAGGCGCCGACCGGATGGCCGAGCGCGCAGGCGCCGCCGTGCACATTGACCTTGTCCGCCGGCAAATCGAATTCGCGCATGGCCGCCATCGGCACCACGGCGAACGCTTCGTTGATTTCGTACAGGCCGACCTCGTTCTTGTCCCAGCCGGTCTTGTCAAACAGCTTCTGCATGGCGCCGACAGGCGCGGTGGTGAACCAGCGCGGCTCCTGGGCGTGGCTGGTATGGGCCACGATGGTCGCCAGCACATTCAGGCCGCGCTTCTCGGCCTCCGAGCGGCGCATCAGTACCAGCGCCGCCGCGCCGTCGCTGATGGAGGACGAGTTCGCCGGCGTCACGGTGCCGTCCTTGCGGAAGGCCGGCCGCAGACTCGGGATCTTGTCGATGTTCGCAGTGAAGGGCTGCTCGTCCCGGGTGATCTCCAACTCGCCCTTGCGGGTCTTGACGGTGTAGGGCGTCATCTCGCCTTCGAACGTGCCGTCCTCGTTCGCCTTCTTCGCGCGGTTCAGGGAGCGAATGGCGAACTCGTCCTGCGCCTCGCGCGTGAACTGGAAGTGCTGAGCAGTGTCTTCCGCGAAGTGACCCATGAGCGTGTCCTTCTCATAGGCATCTTCCAGACCGTCACAGAACATGGCGTC
>CAYYSC010000275.1:0-4985 GCA_964474065.1 uncultured Rhodospirillales bacterium
GATACCGCGACCATGATGTGCCTCTCGGATCGCGGCGGCTACCGTGTCCCAAGCCGGGCCGAGGTCGAATTCCTCGCGGTGGTAGTCGAACAGCGGCCGATCCGGATCGTAGACTGCCTTCACGACGCGTGCCATTTCCGCCTGCGCAGCATCTCCGATCTGGAACTGCCAACTGGCCTCACGTTCGAGGTCGGCCACGGTCCAGGCGGCGCGCGCTTGCTGTTCCGTCCGGTTCATCGCGTCTTCTCCTGCATCCAATGCCGCCCTGCGCGGAGGAGCGGAAAGCGGCGGGTCGTATCCAGATAAACGTATCGCCGCACCATATCGGTCATCATCCCTCAATTTGTCGCTTGCCGGCTTATCATGACCAGCCCCGGCGGGCCGGACATGGCGAAGAAGTGACTCCTCCTTGGCCAAGGCCCCCCTTGATGCTGCCGGGCGCTCGCCCTTAAGTACTGATTGTGCAAGTGTTGGGGTTTAGAATGACAGACCATCTGGATTGGCAATCATGATCAAATCAAAAAAATCCATCGTGGGCCTAGTGCTCGCCACCTTGCTGCTGGCAGGCTGCGCACAGCAACCTGGCCCGAAAGAAAGCGTGGGTACGCTTGGCGGCGCCGTACTCGGCGGCCTCCTGGGATCGCAGATCGGAGGCGGAACGGGGCGCCTTTGGGCAACGGGCGCTGGCGCGGTGCTGGGCTCCCTGGTCGGCTCGGAAGTCGGAAGATCGCTGGATCGCGCGGACAAGGTCTATATGGCGAAAACTACGCAAGCGACGCTGGAACACAGCGAAACGGGTTCGACATCCACCTGGAACAACCCCGACACCGGGCATTCGGGCGCGGTGACTCCGACCCGGACCTTTCAGCGCCCGGATGGCCAGTATTGCCGTGAGTTCCAGCAGACAGTGACGATCGGCGGCAAAGAGGAGCAGGCTTATGGCACCGCCTGCCGCCAGCCGGACGGCACCTGGAAAGTCGTTTCTTAAGATTTTCTTAAGAACTGTTCAAAAGTACAGCTGACAGCCCAGATAAAAGCAAGTCCTGGGGACGATGGCTTCCTTCAAGCTTTCTGACAAGCCCGCCACCTGAAATTGGGAAATAGCCGAAAATACTTTCAACGGCAGACGAAAGTTCCCAAGTAGGAGAAGAGGTGCAGGAGACGGAACGCGAATCGGAGTAACGACGATGAATCGCTCTTTGAAAACAGTACTTCTCGCAGTTTTTCTCGCAGGCGTTGCTGGAGCGGGCCTTGCACAGCAGCAGCATGGCCGGTCCGATCGGATGGGCGGTCCGGGCATGATGATGCATGGCGATGGTGGCCAAATGCCAATGCAGCAAGGCGCGGGTCCGATGATGGGCATGGGTCAGATGATGGGCATGGGCCCGATGATGGGTGGCCCCGGCCAGCACATCGAAGGCCGTCTTGCATTTCTGAGAACAGAGCTTGGTATCAAGCCCGATCAGGAAGCAGCATGGAACCGGTTTGCAGAAGCCATGCGCGCGTCGGCTTCCTCCATGCGATCAATGCACGACAAAATGATGTCGGGCGGCGACCGGCCAGCCAACCTGCCGGAACGGCTGGAATGGCACGAAGAGATGATGTCCACGAGGCTGGAAGCGATCAAAAATCTTCGTAGCGCTGCTGGCCCCCTGTACGATGAGTTGACGCCCGAACAGAAGCAAACGGCAGACTCGCTGATGATGGGCATGATGTAACGGAAGCTTAGGCTTCCGGCGATTATGGCCGCCGGAAGCGCGTTCGGGTGGCTGCCTGTGAATTGGCAGCCGCCTTTAGGCAACTCAGTTCCCTATTTCTTTGCAGCCTTCTCCAAATCCGGCCCCGCGTGCGGGCCGACGGCGGCGGCCACGCCGACTCTGGTGTCCTTCAACGCAGCCGCAGCCCGCGGGTTTTCCATGATCTTGTTCAGAATGCCCTGCTGCGCCGCCTCGAACACCTCTCGGTGCGCCACGACATGCTCGCGCGACTCGCGGTAGGCATCGAGCATGCCGTTGATCTCCGGGGCGACGTAGCGCATCACCAAATCCCAACTCCGCATGGTGTTTTCCCGGTTGGCCCAATCGTGCACAAAGCCGATGGTGACACCGTATCCGCCCGTTAGCTCAATCAGCTCGCGCAGTCGCTTGACCAAGTCGTCCGGCGTGCCGATGACGGCGGTTGCTCCTTCAGAGAAGGCCATTTTTTCGACGGCCTCGTTCGGGGTCTTGAAAGCGGAAACGCCCGGCCGCTGCAGGGTGCCGACATTGTACTCGTTGTGCCAGCGGAACAGTCCGTCCTTGCACTGGGCGATGGCCTCTTCCCGGCTTTCGGCGATATGCCATTGGAGGACGATGCGCCAGTTGGCCCGGTCCACCTTATTTCCGTGCTTTTGCGCGGATTCCTCCGCGAAGGACCATTGGGTCGGCAGCGCGTTCAGGCCGGCGGTGGACATGGAGCCGATGGAGAGCACGCCGGTCTCATACTTGCCGGCAAGCGTCATGCCGGAGGGGCTGACCATGGACGCGACGGCGAACGGCATCTCTTCCTGGAGCGGCAGCAAGTGGAGGCGCGCGTCGTTCAAAGTGAACCAGTCGGACTTGTGGGAGAACCGTTCCTCGCCCGCGAACAGCCGCTTGATCACGCTCAACGCCTCGTCCTGGCGGTCGCGCTGCGTAACTGGGTCGATGCCGAGGACATAAGCGTCGGACGGCAGGGCGCCCGGGCCGGAGCCGAAAATCGCGCGACCGCCGGTCATGTGGTCGAGCTGCACCATCCGCTGCGCAACGATGAACGGATGGTGATAAGGCAGCGACACGACGCCGGTGCCGAGCTTGATGCGGTGGGTGCGCTCGCCCGCGGCGGCGAGGAACATTTCCGGCGAGGCGATTACCTCCCAGCCGGTGGAATGATGCTCGCCGCACCAGAACTCGTCGTAGCCCAGCCTGTCCAGCCGCTCGGCCAGGTCGAGATCGGAGCGGAACTGCAGCATCGGATGCTCGCCGATGGGGTGGTGCGGCGCCAGAAACGCCCCGAATTTCATGCGGCCCATGCCTGGTCTCCCAAAAACGTGTGACCGGCGCGCCGGACGACTTCACCCGGCGCCCGTGTTGTGGTTGGCTGACCGCAGCTTAGCCAGTGGTTGGGGATCTGACCAAGCAAAACCGGCCAGTGGCTGTATAAGCCGGAGACGCAGCATCAAGAGGGGAGCGAATATGGTGAAGATCGGAGCAGCGGCAGCAGGCCTCGCAGCGCTTGTTCTCGCGGGCCCAGGGCCTGCCCGGGCCGAGCCGCCGGAACTGCAATGGCCGGTGGATTGCCGGCTCGGCGAGGACTGCTGGGTCGTCCATCACGTCGATGCGGTGCCGGGGCCGGAAGCTGCCGACTTCCGTTGCGGACGGCTGACCTATGACGATCACCAGGGCACGGACATCGCTTTGCGAGACCGGGCGGCGATGTTCGGCCGCATTGGCGTGCTCGCCGCCGCCGCCGGGACCGTCGTCGGGACGCGAAACAGCGCTCTTGATCATCTGGGCGACTCAGCGGCGCTCCAGACCTCGCGCGATCAGGGCAAGGAATGCGGCAACGGTGTCGCCATCGATCACGGCGATGGCTGGCTTACGCAGTATTGCCACATGAAAAGCGGCAGCGTCCTGGTCTCCAAGGGAACCGAGGTGCAGCCGGGCGACCTGCTCGGCCATGTCGGACAAAGCGGGCTCGCCCAATTTCCGCATCTTCACCTTTCCGTTCGCCATCAGGGCCGGAACATCGATCCGTTCACACTGCTGCCGATGGGTTCCGGTTGCGAAGCGTCACCGGAGGGCTCGCTCTGGTCGGCCGCCGTCCGGGAAATGCTGCCGGCAGAGGACGCGCCAATCATCGTTGCCGCGGGCTTCCGTCCGAGCTTGCCGCAATACGAAGCTTTATTGGAGGACTCAGCCTCGCCAAACTCACTATCCGTACACAGCCCGGCCTTGACCTTCTGGGCCATGGCCTACGGGCTGCGCGAGAACGACCGATGGGAATTCGTGATCCGCGACCCCGACGGCAGGGTTTTCCACCGTCAGGAGTTCGCGCATCCGAAGGATCAGATCCGGGCCATGCGCGTCATCGGCCGCCGTAACAGCGACCGGATTCTGCGGCCGGGCGTTTACGAAGGACAAGTGTCCGTCATCCGTCGGAACAGCAACGGCGAGGCGGAGCCGGTCGTCAAGACCGTACGGGTCGAGATCGCCCGCTGACCAAGGAAGATCCCAACGAAGCCCGGCCGGCATATTCCCGGCCGGAGCCTGCTGTTACTGTCGCTGCCTCAGATCATCGGCATGCCAGCATGCATGTTGCGGCTGTCGCCCAGCTTGGAGAAGCCGTTGGAAAGGCTCGGCATGGCGACCTCTGCAATGGTTTCCGGCGTCCAGCCGCCCTCGCGATGGACCATCCGCACCGGCAGCATCGAGCCGTACAGCGTCAGTTCCGCAGCGCGCTGATGGAACACTTGGCCATTGACGTAGTTCGCCTGTTCGCTCGCCAGAAACACGCAGAGCGGCGCAATCGCATCCGCGCGGGAGCGGTTCAGGCGCTCATCGCGGAGCTTTGCCGCTTCCGGGTCTTTCGGCGTCGGCACGCTTCGCGTCATGCGGGTGTCCGCGGATGGCAGGATAGCGTTCGCGGTGATGCCCTTCGACGCGTTCTCCATGCCCACGATCTTGGTCAGCGCAACAATGCCCATCTTGGCCGCGCCGTAGTTCGCCTGACCGACATTGCCGAGCACGCCGGAGGTCGAGGAGACCATGATCATCCGGCCGTATTCCTGCTCGCGGAACAGGTTGATGGCGGCACGGTTGACGTTGAAATGGCCGGTCAAGTGCACGTCAATGACGTCCTGCCAGTCGTCCGGTGACATCTTGTGGAACATGCGGTCGCGCAAGATGCCGGCGGGATTGAAGACGATGTGGCAGCCGCCCAGTTCGTCGCGGGCCTGCTCCACCATG
>CAYYSC010000276.1:0-4983 GCA_964474065.1 uncultured Rhodospirillales bacterium
TCTACACGGCTCTGAACACTCTTTCCCTACACGACGCTCTTCCGATCTTCACCAACATGCTGATCCCCATTGTGGACTCGCTCACCGGGCTCGCCATGGCGGTGATTGTCATCATTGGCGGTTCGATGGCGCTGGATGGGTCGCTCGAAATCGGTGTGATGGTTGCCTTCCTTTTTTACGTGCAGCGCTTTTTCGACCCGATCCGCTCGCTGACGCTGCAGTATTCAATCATGCAGCGCGCCATGGCTTCAGGCCACCGCATCTTTGAGGTGATGGATGTGGACGTGGACGTAAAGGACGCGCCCGATGCCATCGCGCCGGAACGCATAGACGGCTCGGTCGAGTTCCGGGACGTCACCTTCGGCTATGTGCCCGGCCAGCCGATCCTTCGCGATATTTCCTTTCGGGTGGAGCCTGGGGAGACCGTCGCGCTGGTCGGCCCGACCGGCAGCGGCAAGACCAGCATCACCGCCCTTCTGCACCGCTTTTATGACGTCTGGAAAGGGGAGGTGCGGCTCGGCGGCTATGACGTGCGGACGCTGACCCAGGCCTCGCTCGGCCGGCACATCGCCATGGTGCTGCAGGAGCCCTTCCTGTTTTCCGCGACCGTGGAGGAGAACATTCGCTACGCCAAGGACGACGCGACGCTCGACGACGTAGTCGAAGCGGCGAAGGCCGTGGGGGCGCACGACTTCATTATGAAGCTGGAGAACGGCTACAAGACCGACCTGAACCAGCGCGCCTCCAACCTCTCGCTTGGCCAGCGGCAGCTCATCAGCTTTGCAAGGGCGTTGGTCGCCGACGCCAGCATTCTGGTGCTGGACGAGGCGACGGCGAACATCGACAGCTATACGGAACTGGAAATCCAGCGGGCGCTGAAACGGTTGCTCGCGGGGAGGACCGCGATCGTGATCGCCCATCGCTTGGCGACGATCCGCGGCGCCGACCGGATTATCGTCCTGAACGAAGGTCGGGTCGTGGAGAAAGGGAACCACACCAGCCTGATGGCATCCGGCGGACTGTACGCGCGGCTCTACCGCCTGAATTACGCCAGTTTCGACGACATTCCGGAGGATGAGATCGAAAGGGCGAAACAGGCGGCCGGAAGTTAGCTCTCCGGACCCACCGCTTCGGGCGGCCGGCCGGGAACGGCCGGGCAGGTGGGAAGGCGGATGCCGGGAGGCAACCGCGTATTCTCATCGCCACAGGCACCCGTCATGCGGTCCGGGTCCAGACCGCTCGCATTTTCCAGGTTCGCCCCCCGGAACACGGTGTAGCGGATGACGGCGTCGTCGAAGCTGGCATCGGCAAGGTCCGCGCCGGTGAAATCCGTCCGCACCAGGCGTGCGCCGGAGAGGTCCGCATCCCGCAGGTCGGCATTGCGAAACGCCACTCGGTCCAGATCTGCATTGATGAATTTCGCTGCGGTTGCGGACACGCCGCTGAGATCGGACCGTTCCAGTTGGACGTTTTCCAGGTTCGCGTCATCCAACCTTGCACCTGCCAAGGCTGCCCGTTTCATGAGTGCACCGCGGAGGTCGGAATCGGTCAGATTGGCATCGGTGAGGTCGATCTTTTCCAGATCCGTGTCCCGCAGGTCGGCCCGGGAAAGGTCCGCGCCTGTCAGCCATGCTTTTTCCAAATCCGCGGCCGCCATATTGGCCCGCGTCAGCCGGGCGCCGGTCAAACTGGCGCGCTCCAGGTCCGCGCGCCGCAGGTCTGCGCGGTTCAGGTTAGCCCCTGACAAATCGACCTGTTTCAGATCCGAGTCGCGCAGCTTGGCATGGTCGAGGTTCGCCGCCGCAAACACATCACCGGACAGGTCCACCCGGTTTAGATCGCAGTGAACGCAAACGTTGGTGTCCAGCAGCTTTTGCAGATGCCGAGCGTTGAATGGCTCTGCCGCGCTTACGACTGGCAGCGACAACAGCGCGATCCCTAACCCGAAAGTGCGAAGCATCTCTTGTCCAAGCCGGCAGTTTTGCATCATAGCAGCCGTCCTTGCCGTCTATCACGAGGCTTCGCCGTCCGAGTTGTCGTAGCCCGCTTCTTTTGAGCTTTGCGGCGTTGCTTCGGGTCGGCTTGCTCCGCGTCGATGGTGGCGCCTCTTGTCTCGCTTCCCTTGAATTGAAGCGTCACCGGCAGGCCCGGCGTCGCCTGCTTGGCCTCGGTTACCGGCCCTTCGGGACCGTGCACGAGTACAAAGCCTCGGTCCAACACCCTTTCGTATGAATAGGATTGCAGCAGGGCGCCGGCGTGGGCCAAGCGCCGTTCCGCCTCGTCGAGCCGCCTGGCCAGCGCCGTTGGCAGGCGCCGCGCTGCGTCGATGCGGGCGACGGCGTGATCGGCTGTTTGCACTTGCTGACGCGCGGCCTGCATCAGAGCCCGGCGGTTGGCGGCCAGCGTGTGCTCTTTCAGTGCCAGAATCTCGCGCGGATGGCGAAGCCGTGCGCCGGCGGCGCGCACGTCCTGCGCCGCGCCGACCATTACCGACCGGAGCGCCAGGGCCAGGCGCTCGGTCTGGTCGTCGACTCGTTGTGCGGCTTGCTCCACCAAGGCCACCGGCTCGGGCAATCCCCGTTCTGCGCTACGAAGCCGCAGAGCGCGTTCCTCAAGACCCCGCCAGGAGGCTTGGCCTAACCGTTGATCCAGTTGGCTGAGCCGCGTGACAAGCTCGCTCAATACCGGCACGGCGATTTCCGCAGCGGCCGTTGGCGTCGGGGCCCGTCGGTCGGCAGCGAAGTCGATCAGTGTCGTATCGGTTTCATGCCCGACCGCCGAAATTACCGGGATGGTCGAGGAGGCTACCGCGCGGACGGCGATTTCTTCGTTGAACGCCCACAGGTCCTCCAGTGAGCCGCCGCCGCGGGCTACAATCAGCACGTCGGGTCGTTGTACCGGGCCGCTTCCGTCTGCCGGCAAGGCGTTGAACCCATTCACAGCATGCGCCACTTGCGCTGCTGCGTCCTCGCCCTGGACCAGCACAGGCCATAAAATCACGTGCCGTGGGCAACGCTCCCGCAGGCGATGCAGAATATCGCGAATCACCGCCCCGGTCGGTGAGGTAACGACGCCGATAACGGCCGGGAGGAACGGCAGGCCCTGTTTGCGTTCGGCCTCAAACAACCCTTCTGCCGCCAGCTTCTTGCGGCGTTCTTCCAGCAGCTTGAGCAGCGCGCCTTCGCCAGCCAGTTCGATCTGCTCGACGATCATTTGGTAAGTGGAGCGGCCCGGGTAGGCCGTAATCTTGCCGGTGGCGATCACCTCCAGCCCGTCCTGGGGTGCAACGCTCAACTTCCCGGCCGCCCCACGCCAGCAGACGGCATCCAGCACCGCTTCTTCGTCTTTCAGGCGGAAATAGAGGTGGCCGGAACCGGCGCGCTTGAACCCGGTGATTTCGCCGCGCACCCGAACCCGGCCAAATTCGTCCTCCAGCAGCCCCTTGACGGCACGTGCCAGTTCGCCGACCGAGAATTCCGGTTGGTTGGATGCCTGCGCCAGCAGCTCGGGCGCTTCTGGAGGGATGGCTGGACGGTTGGTGCTCATGGTTGGCAATGCTACAAGATCGGCGTGGATTCTGACAGGAGCCAGTGTTCGTGAAGTTTCTAGTGATTGGCGGTGGCGGGCGCGAGCATGCGTTGTGCTGGGCAATCGCCGCGTCGCCGTTATGTGACACGCTGTGGTGCGCGCCGGGAAATGCCGGCATCGCACGCGAAGCCCAATGCGTCGCGGATTTGAAGGCGGACGACCTGGACGGCATCGTGGCTTTCGCCAAAAACAATGCCGTTGATCTGGTGATCGTGGGACCCGAAGCGCCCCTTTGCGCCGGGCTCGTGGACAGGCTGGAAGATGCCGGTATCAAGGCGTTTGGGCCGAGTGCCGCAGCTGCACGGATCGAGGGCTCCAAAGGTTTCATGAAGGACCTATGCGCCAAGTATGGTGTGCCGACCGCAGCCTACCGACGGTTTTCCGACCCAGAAAAGGCGAAAGCCCATGTGCGTGCGCAGCCTGGCCGGGTGGTGGTGAAGGCCGATGGCTTGGCCGCCGGCAAGGGCGTACTGATACCGAAGAGTGCGGAAGAGGCGGTCGCCGCCATCGACACCGCCATGATCGAAGGCGAGTTCGGCGAAGCGGGTGCCGAGATTGTTGTCGAGGAGTTCATGGAGGGCGAAGAAGCCAGTTTCTTCGCCCTCGTCGATGGCAAGACCGCGTTGCCTTTCGGTACGGCTCGCGACCACAAGCGCGCCTATGACGGTGACGAGGGACCCAATACCGGGGGCATGGGGGCTTACTCACCCGCGCCGATGGTGGACGAGGCGATGGCCGAACGGATCATGACCGAGATCATTAACCCCGTGGTGGCTGGCATGGCGGCGGAAGGCGCGCCCTACACGGGCATCCTCTATGCTGGCCTTATGCTGACGGCCGAGGGGCCCAAGGTGGTCGAGTTCAACTGCCGCTTCGGCGATCCGGAGGCACAGGTGGTGCTGCCGCGCCTCCAGTCCGATCTGATTCCGGCAATGTTCGCCGCGCGGGATGGCGTGCTCGATCAGTTCGATTTGCGCTGGTACGATGACGCTGCAGTGTGCGTGGTGATGGCGGCGAAAGGCTATCCCGGCGCCTATAAAAAGGGGGCAGAGATGAAGGGGCTGGACGCGCTTGCCGGCAGTCTGGACGTCATCCCGTTCCATGCCGGGACGACGGCGGACGGGGGCCGGCTCTTGGCGTCGGGCGGGCGCGTCCTGGGCATTACCGGCTTGGGCGATACCTTGGAGGAAGCGCGGCAACGCGCCTACGAGGCGGTAGCAAAAATCGACTGGCCGGACGGTTTCTACCGCCGCGACATCGCGACAGTCTAAAGATTAGCCCATGAAGATCGGCGTTGTCTCGGACATTCACTGCAATCTTGCCGGTTTGCTCCGCGCGATTGAGCTAATGGGGCCGGTCGATGAACTCCTCTGTCTCGGGGACGTGATCTATGAT
>CAYYSC010000277.1:0-4978 GCA_964474065.1 uncultured Rhodospirillales bacterium
ATCAGGAAGATGGCACTCTGGATATTCTGTTGACCGGGTCAAACCCGCTTTGGAGCCTGGTTTTGGGCAAGGTTCTGGCCCATTGGCTGGTAACCGCGGCGCCGATGCTGGTTGTAACGCCGCTGCTTGGCCTGCTGTTGCAGATGACCCCGAAGGCGGCCGGAGGCTTGGTTTTGGCGCTGCTGCTTGGCACGCCCACCCTCAGCCTGATTGGCGCGGTCGGTGCATCGCTGACCCTGGGCACCCGTCGCGGCAGTGTGTTGCTGGCACTGCTGGTGTTACCGCTCTATATACCGGTTTTGATTTTCATGGTCGGAACGGTGCGAGCGGCGGAGACTGGGCTGTCTTTGGAGGCGCATTTATCCATTTTGGCGGCAATGCTGCTTGGCGCGGTGGTATTGGCGCCCTGGGCGTCCGCGGCATCGCTGCGCATGGTAGGAGAGGCGGGCTGAATGGAAACGGCAACCGCCGAGAAGTCATCCACCGAAACGGAGTTCGAACGGGTCCGCGGGTCTCGCCGGCACCGCTTTGCGAACCCGGCCCGTTTCCTGCGGCTGGCTCGGGCAATCCAGCCTTGGTTGTGGGCAGTAACGCTGCCCTGCCTGTTGGCCGGGTTGTATTTCGCCTTGGTTGCGTCTCCGATCGACTACCAGCAAAAAGACAGTGTCCGGATCATGTACGTGCATGTTCCGGCGGCTTGGATGGCGATGTTCGGATATGCCAACCTGGCGGTGGCCAGCGCGGTGGCGCTGATCTGGAAACATCCGTTGGCCGACATTGCTGGCAAGGGAATTGCGCCGGTTGGCGCGGCTTTTACGTTGATCGCGCTCGTAACTGGCGCGGTCTGGGGGAAGCCGACCTGGGGCACGTGGTGGGTATGGGATGCACGCCTGACATCCGTTCTGATCTTGTTTTTCCTGTATCTCGGTTACATCGCCTTATGGAACGCTTTCGAGCAACCGCAACGCGCGGCAAAGGCGGCGGCAATTTTGGCTCTGGTCGGGATAGTGAACCTGCCGATCATCAAGTTCTCGGTGGATTGGTGGAACACCCTTCACCAGCCGGCGAGCATCTCCCGCATCGGGACGCCCGCGATCGATCCGGCCATGCTGACCCCGCTGTTGCTGATGGCGCTGGCGTTCGTTGGCCTATTCGTGATCCTGACCCTGTTGCGGATGCGGGTGGAGTTGGCGCAACGTCGGATCGCTGCCTTGCAGGTCACGCGATCGCGAACGGGAGACCGGATCACAGCAAGAGCAACGCAGAACGGGTGAGTTAAGAGGATGGCGGAATTCTTTCAAATGGGGGGGTATGCGGCTTATGTCTGGTCGGCGTACGGAGCGACTGCGGCTGTCGTCCTGGGAGTGTTAGTTTGGTCCTGGCGCGGGCTGTACGCGGCGGAGAAGGCGGAGGCTAGACTGGCCCACCGGCCTCGCCGCCGGCCTGCCCGCCGCACCAAACCCTCGGGGGGGGCCGCGGAATGAAGCCCAAGCAACGCCGCTTGTTCGTCGTTCTGGCGGCGCTCTGCGCCTTGGGTACCGCCGCAGCCCTGGTGCTGAACGCCTTCGAGGAAAACCTATTGTTCTTCTACAGCCCCTCAGACCTGGCGGTGAAGCCCGTGTCGATGGAGCAAGCCATCCGGGTCGGCGGATTGGTGGAAGACGGATCGGTGGAGAAAAACGGCTTGGACGTAGCTTTCACCATCACGGACGGCGCCCAGGCCGTCCGCGTCGCCTACCAAGGGGTCTTGCCGGACCTGTTCCGAGAAGGCCAAGGGGTCGTTACGCGGGGCTGGGTGCAGCCCGACGGCTCCTTCCGCGCGGAGGAGGTGCTGGCGAAGCACGACGAAAACTACATGCCGCCGGAAGTGGCCGAGGCACTGAAAGCGTCTGGTGAATGGAAACCGGCCAAAACCAACAACTGATACTGATTAGGAGCGACAGACCGGCATGACCGTAGAGACCGGCCATTTTGCGCTGATCGTCGCGCTGATCCTGGCGACCCTGCAATCGACGGTGCCGCTTTATGGCGCGTGGCGTGGGCGTGAGGATCTGATGGAGCTTGCCCGCCACACGGCCTGGGGCCAGCTCGTGTGCGTGGCGCTGTCGTTCGCTGCGCTGATGTATGCCTTCGCCCGCTCCGACTTCTCCGTGGCCGTGGTGGCGCAAAACTCCCATTCGGCCAAGCCATTCCTCTACAAGCTTGCGGCCACGTGGGGGCACCACGAAGGCTCGCTGGTGCTTTGGATCCTGATCCTGGTCGTGTTCGGCGCCTTTGTGGCGGCGGGCAGCCGCAGCATGCCCTCGGCTCTGCGGGCGCGGGTGCTGGCCGTGCAGGGGATGGTAGCCGTCGGTTTCCTGCTGTTCACGCTGCTCACGTCCAATCCGTTCGAGCGCCTGTCGCAGGTACCGATCGACGGCAACAGCCTGAACCCGCTGCTGCAGGATCCCGGCCTCGTTTTTCATCCGCCGCTGCTCTATTTCGGCTATGTCGGTCTTTCCACCGCATTTTCCTTCGCCGTCGCTGCGCTGATCGAAGGCCGGGTTACGCCGGATTGGGCACGCTGGGCCCGGCCCTGGGTGCTCATTGCGTGGAGCGGCTTGACCCTGGGCATCGCCCTCGGTTCCTGGTGGGCGTATTACGAACTGGGCTGGGGCGGCTTCTGGTTTTGGGACCCCGTGGAAAACGCCAGCTTCATGCCATGGCTGGTCGCCACCGCGCTCCTGCACTGCATTATCGTGGTAGCAAAGCGCGATGCGTTTAAGAGTTGGACCCTGCTGCTGGCGATCATGGGCTTCTCGCTCAGCCTGCTCGGCACGTTCATTGTTCGGTCCGGCTTGCTAACCAGTGTCCATGCGTTCGCGGTAGACCAGGCGCGGGGTGTGTTCATTCTCGTTCTGCTCGGCATCGCCACCGGCGGCGCCTTGTTGTTGTTTGCGTTGCGCGCGCCGGCACTGGAAGGCGGTAACGGATTCGAGCCGGTTAGCCGTGAGGGCGCGTTACTCCTGAATAACCTGCTCCTGGCAACGGCGACAGCGACTGTCCTGCTGGGAACGCTGTATCCGCTGTTTCTGGAGGCCATGACGGGCGAGAAAGTTTCGGTCGGCCCCCCTTACTTCAACGCGACCTTCGTGCCGCTGATGCTGCCCATGCTGGCGCTAATGGCGCTTGCTCCGCTCTTGGCGTGGCGCCGGGCGAATGCGCTGGATTCGGTCCGCCGACTTTGGCTCGCTGGCGTGGCTGCGCTGGCAGTCACGGCGGGAGCGCTATGGGTCGGAGATGCCGGGGTGAGCGGCCTGATCGGCTTCGCCGTGGCTGGCTGGCTCGCGGCCGGCACCGTACACGCCTGGGTCTTGCGCTGGTGGGGCGAATCCCCTCTCCGCCGCCTGGCGGGCCTGCCGATGGAGGTGCACGGTATGGCGCTGGCCCACTTCGGCGTGGCGGTGCTAGTCGCCGGAATTACGGCAACGTCCGTTTGGCAGGCGGAATCGATCAAGTTGATGAGGGTTGGTGAGAAGACGGAACTGGCTGGGTATCAATGGACGCTAGGCGACGTCTATAGCGAACTGGGTCCCAACTACCGCACGATGATGGCGCGCATCGAAGTGGCCAACGATGAAGGCCAGCCCATAGCCTCGCTTTATCCCGAGCGCCGCTATTATCCGGATTCGGGGCAGGACACGACGGAAGCGGCGATCCACACCACCTGGATGGCAGATCTATACGCCGTCATCGGGGAGGGCGATCCCCAGTCCGGCTGGGCCGTGCGCCTCTACCATAACCCACTTGTTCCCTGGATGTGGATTGGCTCCGGTATCATGGCTTTCGGTGGATTGGTATCTGCCGCCGGCCGGATCAGGGTGCGGCGCACGCGGGCCGCGACACAGCCGGCGGAGGCCGTGGCTTGAAGCGCTGGCTCTATCTCCTGCCGCTGGCGGCATTCGTGGCGCTGGCGGTCTATCTCTGGTTCGGGCTCGGCCGCGATCCGAACGTGCTGCCATCGGCTCTGATCGACCGCCCCGCTCCGCACATCGAGTTGCCGCCTTTGGCCGGGCGGCAGCCGGAAAAGCCTTTGGCAACGGAGCATTTGAAAACCGGAGAGCCGCTGCTCGTGAATTTTTTTGCGTCCTGGTGCGTGCCTTGCCGGGCGGAACATCCGCTGATCACCGCACTGGCGGAAGAGCACGGTTTTCAGGTGCACGCGATCAACTACAAGGACAAGCCGAAAGAGGCAGCCACTTGGCTGCGGGGATTGGGCGATCCCTACGGGCGGGTCGGCGCCGATCCGGAAGGCCGGGCAGGCATCGAGTTCGGCATTTACGGTGTTCCGGAAACTTTCGTAATCGATGCCGAGGGCCATGTCCGTCACCGCCACCCCGGTCCGCTGACGCCCGACCTGGTGGAGAGTACCATTCTACCCATGCTGGAGAGCTTGCGGTGAGATACCTGTTCCTGATCTTCGCCCTTGCGGTGCTTCCCCTGTTTTCCGCGGCTGCCATTGCGCCGCAGGAAATGTTGGACGACCCGGTATTGGAGCAACGGGCGCGGGAACTCGGCAAGGAATTGCGCTGTCCCGTATGCCAGAACCAGTCCTTGGATGACTCGGAGGCTGAAATCGCGCAAGACCTGCGGCGGATCGTGCGGGAACGGCTGGTCGCAGGCGACACGGATGCCGAAGTTAAATCCTATCTGGTTGCCCGGTATGGCGATTATGTTTTGCTTGAGCCGCCAATGAAGCCAAAGACCTGGGCCTTATGGTTCGGCCCGGCGCTCGTGGTAGTTATCGGCGGGGTGGCCGTTTGGCAGATTGCCCGGCGCAATCGGCAGCGTTTGGCCGAATATCCTGAATCGGACGCGGATTGGGCCGATGACCCGCAGGCCAACTCATGAGTGCGTCACTGCTTGCGATCGGTGTGGTCGCGCTCGGTATTGGTGCATGGTTGGCCTGGGCCTTGCGACGCGCCCGGGCGGCTACGAT
>CAYYSC010000278.1:0-4973 GCA_964474065.1 uncultured Rhodospirillales bacterium
GCCGTAGCCGCCGCGCTCGATAATCTCGTCAGTGGTGTTGAACAGCTTCTGCTTGACCTCGTCCGTCGCGATCTTGGCGAAGAAGTCGTCCGGATCCATGCCGGCCTTCACCACCACCTTCCGCAACTCATCTTCCTGCGAGATGTCCTTGTCGTCCCGCCAGTAGGCCTCGAAGCAGGCGCGAGCGTAGTCGCTGATCTTGCCCTGATCGATGGCGACGAACGCGCCGCGGAGCGCCTTGACGCTATTCAGCGGAAAGACGCTTGGCTTGACGATGGTCAAACCCTGGTAGCGTGCCCAGTCCTCCATGCTCTTGCGGTAGTGGTTGTCCTTCGCCGGGATCGGATTTTCGCGGCGCTGGTAGACGGACGGGTTCACCTTATTGAAGACGCCCCCGACCAGAAAGGGCTTCCAGATTAGCTCCGCGCCGGTGCGCTGGGCGACGCCTTCGATGCGTTCGAACGCGAGGTAGGTCCAGGGGCTGGAGACGTCGAAAAAGAACTCGAGAGTGGCCATTGTTTGGGGCTTCCTGATGAAAGGGACGTTGCCGAAACCTAGCGGGAGGACTTGCCGCCGTCGATATTGATCACTGTTCCGGAGATATGGCTCGCCCGGTCGCTCGCCAGGTAGACGACCAGATCGGCGATTTCTTCCGGTTTGCCAGGCGGTGGCTCTTTCTGGACGGCATCCTCCCACCGGGATTCGTCGCCGAATAGTTCCTTCGCCCGCGTTTTTGCCAAGGTGATCAGCCGCTCCGTCGCCACTGCTCCCGGATTGCAGGCGACGACGCGAATCCCATCGTCCACGGACTTACCGCCGAGAGCGCGGGTAAACTGCATCAGCCCTGCATTGGCGGTGGAGCCTGCGATGTAATTGAAGTTCGGCGAGAAACCCGCCATGCCGAGGACATTGACGATGGCGCCGCCGCCCTTGGCTTTCAGCTTGGGATACACCGCACGGCATAGGTTGATGTAACCGAACATCTTCAGATTCCAGGAATCGCGCCAGCGTTCCTCGTCAATGGCCCACAAGTCGCCGCCGGGAATGGCGCCGGCGTTGTTCACCAGGATGTCGCTATGGCTGCAGACCTCGGCCAGCTTTTCCGAGTTGCCTTTGGCGGCAATGTCGATGGGGTGGATGGTGACATTGACCTGATGTTTCGCCCGAATGCTATCGGCCGCTTTCTGCAGATCCGCTTCCGTGCGCGAGGCGAGGTGCAGGTGGCAACCTTCGGCTGCGAATTCCTGGGCGCAGGCAAGGCCGATGCCTTTCGAGGCGCCAGTGACGAGCACGGTTTTCCCGGCGAGATGCAGGTCCATGGAGCGTGTTCCTTGTCGTTTTGGTGATGGACCGGGAGTGTAGAGGGCAGCGCCCGGCCAAGGCAAACGTGCCGGCCAGGGCCTGTCAGAACAGGCCTTCGCCCTGGTTCAACGGCGGTTCGGTCCAGGAACCGGGAAAGTCCGGCTGGTTCTTTGGCTCCGCGGCGATGAAGGCGGGCAGCACGCGGCAGCGCTCGAAAATGCCGGCGATCAGCGGGAACGGCGTCATGTCCACCTTGAAGCGGCTGATGCCCTTGCGCACCTGCGGGACCAGGTGCAGGTCGGCCCAGCCGGGCGTTTCGCCATAGCAGAAGGGCCACGGCTCGTCGCGCTGGCGCAAGTGCTCTTCCAACGTGTTAAAGCCGACGTCGAACCAATGCCGCTGCCAACGATCGATGCCGGATTCGTTGACGCCAAGTTGATTGTGGAGAAATCGGCGCACACGGATCACGTCGATCGCATGCATCTCCGAGGTGATGTGCTGACCGAAGGCGCGCGCCTGGCCGCGCCGCACCGGGTCTTTCGGCAAGAGGGCCGGCTCAGGGACGGTTTCCTCCAAATATTCGAGGATCGCGGTGGCCTGCGCGAAGCTCTGCCCGTCCACCTCCAGTGCAGGCATCAGGCCTTGCGGGTTGATCCGGCGGTAGGCGTCCAGCCCCATTGCCCGCACGGAGACGTACTCGTATTCGATCTCTTTCAGGCCCAACGCGATGCGGACGCGCTCTCCAGCGGAGTTGACGAAGTTGGAATAAAGCTTGAGCGCCATCTGACGTGGTCTCCCGTCCCTGCGTGCGCGATGGTCTCATTATCGCGCGGGATTGCCAAGCCGCGTCTGGTTCGCGCGGTCACCGCCGAAAGGTGCTGTTGAAGCCGCCAGCATCGGCTTATGGTGCGCATCCCGCGACCGTTCGAACGGCAAGAGGAGAAAGACGATGCGCGCAGTCGGTCTGATGCAACATGGCGGCCCGGAGGTGCTTCAGGTCGTCGACGTGCCAGAAGTCCATGCGGGAGCCGGCCAGGTCCGCCTCCGCGTTCACGCTGCCGCGGTCAATCCCACGGACGTCATGGCCCGGAACGGCTCCCGCGCCGAACAGCAGAAAGCGGACCCGCCGCCCTACGTGCCGGGGATGGACGCGGCCGGCGTGGTCGATGAGATCGGCGAGGGCGTTACCACCGGGGTGAAAGTTGGCGATCGGGTGATGGCCATGGTCGTGCCAAAAGCCAGCCACGGTGCCTACCGCGAGCAGATCCTGCTCGACCAGCGCGCCGTTGTGCCCTCGCCGAAAGGTACCAGCGATGTGGAGGCGTGCACCCTTCCGATGAACGGCCTGACCGCGCGGCTTTCGCTCGACCTTCTGGGTTTAAAACCCGGCCAAACGCTGGCAGTGACCGGTGGTCCGGGCGCCTATGGCGGCTATGTCATTCAGCTGGCCAAGCTCGAAGGGCTCACCGTCATCGCCGACGCCGCGCCAAAGGACGAAGCGCTGCTGAAGGAACTCGGTGCGGACATTGTCGTCCCTCGCAGCGACCACTTGGCCGACGAGATCCGCAAGCACTTTCCGGATGGCGTGGACGGTCTCGCGGACGGGGCGCTGCTGAACGAGGCGGCCATCCCGGCAGTGAAAGACGGCGGCGCGTTCACCGCGATCCGCGGGTTTCAGCCGGCTGAGCCTGTGCGCGGCATCAACTTCACCCAGACCTGGGTACGTTCCTACGACGGCGAGTGGGAAAAGCTCGACCGGCTGCGCCAATTGGCGGAGGACGGCAAGCTTACCCTGCGCGTGGCCGGGACCGTGCCGCCGGGCCGAGCGGGGGAGGCCCACGCCGCGCTGGAGGCGGGCGGCAGCCGCGGCCGCTGGGTGATCGAGTTCTGAGCCTGCTGCGAGGCTGGCTTACTGGCGCTGCCCTGCTCATCTCGCGGCCTTTCATGACGATCTGCCGGAGTTCCCCCGCCGCATGAACCGGGCCCGTGCCGCAGAGGCCGGCGGCCCCGGTGATCTGGCTGCCGTTGCCTCGACGTATGACGCTTCATACCTTCCGGGCTCCCCGTCCAGCGCCGGTGGCCTAGGCGGTCATTTCCCCCGGCAACTCTGACAGAGGAACGGATGGCCGAACCCATCATTTCCGTTCAAGGCCTTACCAAGACCTATGCTTCCGGCTTTCAGGCGCTGAAAGGCATCGATCTAGAGGTGAAGAAGGGAGAGATCCTGGCCTTGCTCGGACCGAACGGCGCCGGCAAGACCACGCTGATCAGCATCGTCTGCGGCATCGTCAACCCGTCCGGCGGGCTGGTCACGGTTGGCGGCCACGACATCATTCGGGACTACCGCAAGGCGCGGGCAATGATCGGTCTGGTGCCCCAGGAACTGCCGACGGATGCGTTCGAGACCCCCTGGGACACATGCCGCTACAGCCGCGGACTGTTCGGCAAAAAGCCCGACCCTGGGCACATCGAGAAGGTGCTGCGCCAACTCTCCCTGTGGGACAAGCGCAAGGGCATGATCATGGCGCTCTCGGGTGGGATGAAGCGGCGGCTGCTCATTGCCAAGGCGCTCAGCCACGAGCCCCGCGTCCTGTTCCTGGACGAACCCACCGCCGGCGTGGATGTCGAATTGCGCAAGGACATGTGGGAACTGATCCGACAACTCAAGGCTGACGGCGTCACTATCATCCTCACCACCCACTACATCGAAGAAGCGGAGATGATGGCGGACCGCATCGGTGTCATTAACAACGGCGAGGTGATCCTGGTCGAGGAGAAGGACGCGCTCATGCAGCAGTTGGGGAAGAAACAGCTGGTCCTGGAATTGGCGGAGCCGCTGAATACCATCCCCGAGGCGCTGGCGCAGGATGACGTGGAATTGGAGGCCAACGGCGCGCGGCTAGTCTACACTTACAACACACAGGGTGAGCGGACGGGCATAACAGGCTTTTTGCGGCGCTTCAGTGACGCGGGGCTGCGGTATACCGATCTCGCGACCCGACAAAGCTCCCTGGAAGACATTTTCGTCAGCCTGGTAAAGGAATGACCGAATGAACGTTCAGGGTGTGCTGGCGATCTATCGCTACGAGATGGCGCGGACCAAGCGAACAGCGCTGCAGAGCGTTGTCTCGCCGGTTGTCTCGACCTCGCTCTATTTTGTGGTGTTCGGCGGGGCAATCGGCTCAAGGATCCAAGAGATCGGCGGGATCGAGTACGGCGCCTTTATCGTGCCCGGTCTCCTGATGCTGACATTGATGACCCAGAGTCTTTCCAATGCCAGCTTCGCGATCTACTTCCCGAAGTTTATTGGCACGATTTTCGAGATGCTTTCGGCGCCGATTTCATATTTCGAGATCGTGCTCGGCTATGTCGGCGCCGCCGCGACCAAGACGCTGATCCTTGGCATGATCATTCTGCTGACGGCATGGTGCTTCGTACCGCTGCGGATCGAGTATCCGGCGGTGATGCTGCTGTTCCTGGTGCTGACAGCGGTAACGTTCAGCCTGTTTGGCTTCCTTATCGGCATCTGGGCCGACAATTTCGAGAAGCTACAGGTGATCCCGCTGCTGGTGGTGACGCCGATGGTGTTCCTCGGCGGAAGCTTCTACTCAATCGATATGCTGCCGGCGTTCTGGCAGACGGTCAGCCTCTTTAATCCGGTGCTTTATCTG
>CAYYSC010000279.1:0-4936 GCA_964474065.1 uncultured Rhodospirillales bacterium
TACTGATCAAGCACTTCCTGATTGGCGCGCAAGTCGGTCGTGCTTCCGGAGTATTTGATCTCGCCCTTCTCCATGATGTGGCAGTAGTCCGACAGGTAGAGCACGAAGCCCAGGTTTTGCTCCGCCAGCACGATGGAGATGCCGGTCTCTTTGAGGAGTTTCACCTGTTCGCGCAGGTTTTCGACCACGCGTGGGGCGAGTCCTTCGGACGGTTCGTCCAGCAGGATCAGGCGGGGATTGCCCATCAGACAACGGGCGATGGTCAGCATCTGTTGCTGTCCGCCGGAGAGGACGCCGCCTGCGCGCTGCTGGATTTCGCGGAGGTCGGGGAACAGTTCGAACACCCGGTTTTCGTCCCAGGCTTCCGCGCCTTCCGGTGCCGGCCGCCGCGCGATGTCCAGGTTTTCCCAGACGGTTAATTCGGGAAAGATGCGCCTGTCCTCGGGAACAAAACCGATTCCCAGCTTGGCGATGCGGTGGGCGGGCAGGCCGGTGATGTCCTGCCCTTCGAAGCGAACCTTGCCCTTGTGCGGCGATGTCAGGCCGATCACCGAGCGCATGGTCGTGGTCTTGCCGACGCCGTTCCGCCCGATCAGGGCCACAATGTGCCCAGCCTCCACGTTGAACGACACGCCAAACAGCACCTGGCTGAGGCCGTAGGCGGTATGGATGCCATCCACTTCAAGCTGGGGCATCAAGGGACTCTCCCAAATAGACCCGGCGCACTTCCGGATCGTTGCGGACCTCGTCCGGCATGCCGGACGCGATGATCTCGCCGTGGTGCAACACGCTTATCCGGTCCGAAACGCCGAAGACGACGCCCATGTCGTGCTCGGTGAACAGCAGGGTCAGGCCGCGTTCCCTGGTGATCCGGTCGACCAGCGCAATCGCCTCGTCGGTTTCCTGCGGCGACATGCCGGCGGTAGGCTCGTCCAGAAGCAGCACGCGCGGATTTTCGGCCACTGCGATGGCGAGTTCGAGTTGTTTCTGTTTCCCATAGGAAAGTTCGCCGGCAATCTCCGGCGCCTCCGCATCCAAGCCCACCAGATGCAGCAGGTCGCCGGTTTCGTCTCGGTTGTGCGGCTCGCCCAGAGAGAACATCTTGAAATGGTTATGATCGCGCGCGATCAGGGCTACCTGTACGTTCTCGAACACCGTCATGCGCGGATAGATGTTGATCCGTTGGAAGGAGCGGGCGAGGCCCAGCCGCACTACCCGGTGCGGCGCCATGCCGGTGATGTCCCGCCCTTCGAAAAGGACCTGGCCTGCCGAAGGTTTGAGGTGGCCTGTGATGAGATTGAAGAAGGTGGTTTTCCCCGCACCGTTCGGGCCGATAATGGCGTGGCGCTCGCGTTCTTCCAACAAGAAGGAAACGCGGTTCGTGGCGACGAAGCCGTCAAAATCCTTCGTCAAGCCCCTGGTTTCGAGGATCGCCATCACCCTGTTCCTCCCGGCCTGACCAATTTGCTTCGCACCTTCGCAGCCAAGCCCGCCAAGCCTTCCGGCAGGAACAGCAGGATCACCAGGAGAATGGCACCGAGCATGGTCGGCCAGTACTCCGTATATTCATTGGTGAAACGCTCGAGCAGATAGAGCACCGCGGCGCCGATGGCCGGACCGAAGAAGGAATGCATGCCGCCCAACAGCACCATGATCAACACTTGGGCGGATTGCGTCCAAAAGGCGTTCTCGACATACATCCCCCGATTGTACATGGCGAAGATCGCGCCCGCGATTCCGGCAAAGGTGCCGGCGACGACGAAGGCTGTCCAGCGCATTTGTCGGGTGTTCACGCCGACAAACCCGGCGCGGGTACGGTTCTCGCGCACCGCCACGAGCACCTTGCCGAACGCCGAATGGCAGATCAGCCAGAGCAGGGCAGCGCTGGCCGTCACCACGGCCAGGGTAAAATAGAAGAAGGAGACGCGGTCGTCGAGAAACGCCGGCACAGCGACGCCAACAAAGCCGTCGTCGCCATGGGTGACGTCCCGCCACTTGAACGCGATGGCCCAAACCAGCATCGCAAAGGCGAGAGTCAGCATGGCGAAATAGATGTCGGTCAGCCGGGTGCAGAACCAGGCAACGAACATGGCGGCCAGCATCGACAGGACGATGGCGATCGGCATGGCGGCAATCAACGGCCAGCCGTAGGTGGTCAGCAGAATAGCGTTGGCATAGCCGCCGATAGCGAAATAGGCGGCGTGCCCGAACGAAACATTGCCGCTGTAGCCGATCAGCACGTTGAGTGAGAGGGCGAACAGGACGAACACGAGGATCTCTGTCGCCAGGTCGATCAGATAATCCTCCCCGGCGAACGGAATTGCAGCGATCAAGAGGACAATGAGCAGACAAGCCGCCTGCCCGGCCTTGTTCATGGGGCTGGTCATCTTGCTGTCTCCTAGCCTTGTTCCGGCCTGCCGAACATGCCCCAAGGCCGGATCAGCAGCACGATCAGCAACAGCAGAAACGCGAACACGTCCTGCCAGTTTGGCACGATCACCGAACCGAAATTGAAGACGAGACCGTAGATCAACGCGCCCAGGAATGAGCCCCAAAGGCTGCCCAGCCCGCCGATGATCACGATGACGAAACATTCCACGATAATAAACACGTCCATCCCCGGCACCGGGCTGTTGAACGGAGAGGCGAGCGCCCCCCCGACCCCCGCCAGCGCGGACCCGACCAGGAAAACCCCAGTGTAAATCACCGGCACATTGATGCCGAGCGAGGCCAGCATCTCCCGATCTTGGGTCGCCGCCTTGGTCAGGCGGCCCCAGCGGGTTCGCTCGGTGAAAAACCACAGGACGAGCAGGATCAGCGGTCCGATCAGGCACAGAACGAGCCGATAGCTCGGATAGTGAGTCAGCCCGACATTCCAGGCGCCGCCGAGCCCTTCGGGATAGCTGACACTGTATTGATCCGTTCCCCAGAGCACCTTTGCCAGGTCGCCCATGATCAGCACGATGGCAAAGGTGAGCAGAAGCTGCATCAGGTGTTCTTTGTCGTAAAGGAACCGGAACAGGGCGCGTTCCAGAACCAGTGCGATCAGCGCCAGGAACAGTCCGGCTGCGATTACCGAGAGCCAGAATCCCAGCCCCCACGCCTCCGCCACCGTGTAGGCCGTGTAGGCGCCGAACATGAAAAAGGTGCCATGGGCGAAATTGATCACGCGCAGTACGCCGAAAATCAGCGACAGCCCCGCAGCGATGATAAAATAGTTCATCCCCATCGACAGGGAGTTCAGCAGCTGAATGAAGGCGAACGTCGGGTTGCCGATCAGCATCTCTATGCCTTGCATGGGCAATGCATCCTAGCCGGGACCGCGGCAATGCGCAGGGAGAACACCCCCTTGACCCGGAACAGGGCGAGGGAGTGCGAAGGAAAACGGGAAGCGCGGGACAAGGAAGACCCCGGCTCCCCGCAGCGGCCTATTCTTTGATTTCGGCCGGAATGTAGGTGACTGGCTCCATGACGCGGTAGGCGAAGCCATCTTTTTTCACCATCGGGCCCCAGAACTGGCCGGTGTTGGCTTGATGCGTTTCCGGGTCGAAGGTCCGTTCGCCGACCGGAGTGTCGATGGTGAGGCCCTCCAGCGCGTCAGACAGGGCGGCGGCTTCCATTGTGCCTGCCTTTTCTGCCGCGGCGGCGACAAAGTTCACCCCTGTGTAGGCCAGCACCGGCCACATCGCCGTTTCCTTGGTGCCGGAGCGCTTCGACAGTTCCGCGTGGAAGTCCTTATGGGCTGGCACGGGATCATGGTACCAAAGCTCGTAGGCGTTCGACCAAACATTGTCCGGATAGTCGTCACCCATCTTGCCGGCGATTTCGTGGCTCGCGATCTCTCCCCCGGTGATGTACTTGACTTGCTGGAAAAGGCCGAACGGCCGGGCCTGCTGGGCAAAGTTCACGAAATGCGCGCCCCAGAGCCCGCTGGTCACGACATCACAGCCCATCCCGAGGATCTGGGTAATCTGGGCGTTGTAGTCGGTGGCGCCGAGCTTCGCGCGCAGGTCCATAACCACCTCCACATCCGGTGCGTGCCGCGCCAAGCCGCGTTTGATGCCCTCGGCGAGGTCGTAGCCGTAGGCGTAGTCCAGCTGGATATCGCAAATCTTCTCGCCGCCCGCCTGCTTCACGAGCTGAGCGATCGCATCGCCCTCGAAATCCGTGTGCGATGCCACCCGGAAAACATAGTCGTGCAGTTTGGTGGTGGTCAGCTGGATGGTTTTCGGAATGGTCGCGATGTAAATGACGCCTTCCTGCTTCGCCACCTCGCTGATGGCCAGGCCGACCGCCGAGGACAGGCCGCCCAGCAGCACCTGTACCCCTTCCTTGGTGATCAACTCCTTGGCAGCGGCGGAGGCAGCGCTCGGATTCAGCTTGGTGTCGCGCGCGAAACTGACGAGTTTCTTGCCATTGATCCCGCCGGCCGCGTTGATCTCGTCAACGGCCATGTCGTGCCCGGTCATTGCCGGCACCCCGTAAATGGCTCCGCCGCCAGAGGTCGGATAGAGCACGCCGATCCGGATCTCCTCCGCCGTGGCTCCGGAAACCGCCATGGCGGCACTTATACTGGCCGAAGCCAGCACCTTCCCAACTAGTCGCATCCTGAGCGTATCCCTTTTTTTATTTTTGCTCTTCAGAGCAGCGTTTCCCTCGACTTGCGCGCCATAGCACACTCTTTCAGGCGCGGAGACAATAGCTGACATACCTGATGCATGCTTCACGGTAGATCGTTGTTCGAGATAAAGGCTGGAGCGGCTCGTCCCGTTTCTGCAATGCAGAAAGCCAATTCACGCGCGGTACGTGGCCAGCAGAGGACGGCCCGCATGAAACCCGCATGAAACACTGAAGGCACGGGCACGCTTCGGCCCTCGTCAAAATGACGCAGGGGTATGTTTCGGGGCGGTAAGTGAGGGGTTGGCTGTGGCCGCAG
>CAYYSC010000280.1:0-4908 GCA_964474065.1 uncultured Rhodospirillales bacterium
CAGACCGATGAAGCCGCCGCCTACGACTGCCAGCTTCGTGCCGGGCTGCAGCGCTGCCTGCAGACAGTCTGCATCGGCGGCAGACCGAAGCTCAAGCACGCCGTTCAGTTGCGCGCCCCGGACGGGCAGCGGCCGGTTGCGGCTCCCGGTAGCGAGGATCAGGTAATCGTAAGAAAGTTTTTCTCCGCGGCTTGTTGCTGCCGTGCGGGCTTTTCGGTCGATCCCGTCGACCGCGGTCGATAGGTGCACGGTAATTCCGTTGTCCTTGTAGAAACGGGCGGAACGCAATTGGAGCGCTTCTCCGGTTTCCTCGCCTTTGAGCCACGTCTTGGAGAGGGGAGGGCGCTGATATGGCAGTTGTGGCTCTGCACCGATCAGCGTAATTCCGCCCTTCCATCCGTGCTGGCGCAGCAAAGCTGCGGCGCTTCCGCCTGCATGGCCCGCCCCGACGATGATAACCTGCTGCGAAGCGCTCACCGGTTAATTACCTCTGCAACGCGTCCCACGGGGTTCCGGCTCTGTTGAAGGAGACGAACTCGCTAAGATCGCCGCGCGTAACCGGGCCGAATTTCCCCATCGGATAGCCGATTGGCAGAATCGCGTAGGACTTAACTCCTTCCGGTAATTCCAGCGCTTTCTCCGCCTGTTCCTCGTAGATCAGGTGCCGGGTGGTCAGGTTCGTGCCGAGACCGAGTGCCCGACAGGCCAGCATCATATTTTGCACAGCAGGATAGATCGAGGCGCCAGAGGCGCGGCCTCCCTGCCAGTCCTTCCCGTGATTGATGCAGCAGACAATCCAGACCGGTGCTTCGTGGAAGTGATCGGTCAGATACTCCACGGCCATGTGCTGTCGGTGATAGCGCTCAGCGTCAGAACCAGGCGGTGGCGCACTGGTGGCGTACCGAGGTCCGATGACCTCGTCGAGGGCCTTCTTGTACCAGACCTGAACTTTTCTCTTCATTTCCATGTCCTTGACGACAATAAAGTGCCAAGTCTGGTTATTTCCCCCGTTGGGTGCCTGAACGCCCGCCTCTAGGACCTTTACGATCAGTTCGTCGGGCACCGGGTCGGGCTTCAGCCGGCGCATCGCACGCATTGAATACATAACGTCAAACAGATCCGTCGACGACAGGTCGATATCACGTTTAGGCATGAGAAAGTTTCCTCGAGGGCGCGTCGTTCTCTTATGGATAACCCGGGACACGCGTCTGGTCGAGCATCAAGACGCCAGCTACGCCTCAGCCCAGGTGCCGGTTGAGGAAAGCACATACCTTGTCATTGAATGTGTTCGGCGTCTCGAAATAAGGCGAATGCCCGGCTTCAGGCAGTTGCACGAAATCGGCGCCGGGGATCAGGCCTCCAATTTCGCGGATTGCCTCTGGCGGGAAGATCGTGTCTTTGTCGCTGCTAATCAGGAGCGTCGGAGGCTTGAGTGAAGCCAGTTCCTCGGCCGAGGTACTTGCAGGGCTCTTCGAGTGCAGATTGTCGTTTACCTGAAGGTTCAAGCCGCTGATTTGAGCGTAGAGGTATGCTAGTCCTGGCGCACGGGACGGGAAATCCGGCGCGAGCGCGGACGCGCTGATGCCGTGCTCAGCAAACGCCTGCCGCGCCTTTGCGATCGCCCGGTCCGCTGCAGGGGTAGAAACGCCGGCGGTGGTATTGGATAGCACAAGCGCCGACACGCGCTCCGGCTGTTCGATGGCCAGCCGCAACCCAGTCCAACCGCCCATAGACTGACAAACGACAGCAGCTTGTTCCAAATCCGCAGCATCAAGCACGGCGGCAAGATCATCGGCAAAATAGGCGCGGTCAAAGTGGGTTGGATCGCAGACGGAGCGGCCGAAGCAGCGGTGATCGAACACTATGACGGTGTAGCGTTCGCCAAACAGCGGTACTTGTTGAAACCAGCTTGCAGAATTGCCGCCCCGGCCATGGGCCAGGACCACCGCCGGCCCGCTGCCTGTAACTTCGTAGTAAATTTCGGCATGGTGGCTGGAAACGAAGGGCATAGCGGCATTCTCCCGGACGCTTTGGGGCTTTCATTGCGCGCGCGTTGCGTGGCATCCTCTCCCAAATTCGAAGCGGAGGAAAGTCTCATGCCGGGTGCTACCGTTGACGCTCAAGGCCAGCCGATTCCGGAAGGGTATCAGGTCGGAGCGGAGGAACTGGTCAATCTTTCCGCCAAGCTGATTGAGCACCTCAAAATCCGTACGCTTCCCATCGGCATGAAGCGTTTCAAGTCTGAGGAAGAGTTCAAAGCCGTCAAAGGCTTGCGCCGGCCGAAGGAAGGCCGATTTTATACCACCTGCCAGCTCGTCACCCAAGCGCGGGTTGCTGGCTTCACTCTTGGCATCGCTGCCGAAAATGTGCGGCCCGGCGGCAATTGTGGCGGAGTCATGGGCCTCGATGTGCCGGACGAGGCATGCCTTTCTGGCGAACATATGGACGGCGTCTGGTTCGAAAACCGGGAGGCGGCGAAAGCCCATCAAGACCACATGCCTCGCGCGCCGTACGACGGTGGGGCGTGGGCGGGCACGGTGGTCTCGCCGCTCCGCTCCGGACGGCTGGACCCGCCGGATATTGTCTTGTTCTATGCGACGCCAGGGCAAATGATCCTGTTCGTGAACGGTTTGCAATGGAAGCGCTATCGGCGCTATGACATGACTATTACCGGCGAGAGTGCTTGCGCTGATAGTTGGGGACGGGCGCTGCTCACCAACGACACGTCGATCAGCGTTCCGTGCTTTGCGGAACGTCGGTATGGCGGCGTCGCTGACGATGAGATGCTGATCGCCATGCCCCCGCATGAGTTCGCCCGCGGTGTGGAAGGCCTTCAAGGCCTGAGCAAGGTCGGCCTCCGGTATCCGATTATGCCATATGGACCGCAGGCCGACCCCAGCGAAGGGATGGCGACTAGCTACGGCTGATTGCTTTTGCTTTCACTGTCAGCTTCCAAACTTGAAGAATTGACATCAAACCCGCTTTGATACGCCCGGTCCTTGGTCGGAGGCGTTCAGGACAAAGAAAGGATTGAGCTTCATGCGTGACGATGCCCGTGGCCTTCCCATGACCACTGAAAATCCTGTGGCAGCGGCAGCTTTCGACCAAGCCGTGCATCGCTCGCTGGAATTCCGGCTCGATACGGCCGATCACATCGCAGGAATGCTGCATGCTGACCCGGATTTTGTGCTTGGCCATGCGCTGAAGGGCTACATGCTGCTCGCGACCCAGAGCCAGGCGGTGACGCCTGACGTGCTGGCGATCTGCGACTGGTGCGAGGCGCGGCAAGAGAACCTGACCGAACGGGAAAAGGGCTGGATCGCGGCCCTGCGCCCGCTGGCTCTCAATAACAAAAAGAAGGCACTGGCTGTTATGGATCAGGTGCTGGTGGAGAACCCCACCGACCTGTTCATGCTCCGCCAGCAGCACCATGCCCTTTTTTGGAGCGGCAAGGGCATGACCATGCGCGACGCTGTCGCCCGCGCCCTTGACGGGTGGAGCAAGGAGATGCCGGGCTACGGTTTCGTCCTCGGTATGCAGGCATTCGGTTTCGAGGAGTCGAACCAATATCAGGAAGCGGAGCGCTTCGGCCGGCGCGCCGTCGCCCTCAACCCCGATGATTTCTGGGCGGTCCACTGCATCGCACACGTGCTTGAAATGCAGGGGCGTCTGGAGGAAGGAGCGGACTGGCTTGAGGGTCCGATCCACCGAGGCGAAGATCGTAATCCGTTCATGAGCCACCTCTGGTGGCACCAAGCCTTGTTTTTCCTTGAGGCGGGCGAGTACGATCGGGTGCTGGAGAATTACGACCGCGGCATCTACCCGAAGCCATCGACGTTTTACATTGAGATCCAGAACGCCAGCTCGCTGCTCTGGCGCCTGCAGATGCTCGGCATTGACGTCGGTGACCGCTGGCAAACGTTGGCGGACGCGGTGGAAGCGGTGGTTGACAGCCACGTGCTTGGCTTCACGGACACTCACGTGACGATGGCATTGGCGGCCGCCGGCAAAACGCAGTCTGTAGCCCGCCAAATTGATAGCTTTCGCGAGTTCGCGAAGACGCCAGAAAACAGCGCGGCCGAACTGGGGGAGGAGGTGACGATTCCGCTTGCGGAGGGCATCGCGGCGGCTTTTGCCGGCGAACCAGGCAAGGCCGTCGATCTCTTCCTGCAGACCCGGGACGACTGGATCAAGAATGGTGCGAGTCACGCGCAGCGCGACCTCTATAGCCAGGCGCTGCTGGATGCCGCACAACATGCCGGGCGCCACAAACTGGCGCGGGCACTGGCGGCGGAGCGAGTTCGGCTCAAACCTCACAGCCGTGGCAATTGGCTTAAATATGCCGCTGCGCTGGAAGCGGACGGGCAGACCGAGGCTGCTGCGAACGCCCGGGCGCGGGCCAAGGCCGTGATACTCAATTAGCTCTGATTTTTCGGAGCACGCGGCTAGGTGCCGATGCTGTCTCCGCACCTGTGTCCTGTTAGCGTAACGGGCGATCTTCGAAAAGCTGCGCCGCAGGGTTGCTCACTGTGGGCGAAAGTCTTACTTCGTGGCGCGGCGCAGCATCAGGCATGGGCCCGGAAATCGGGATCGGCGGGCGCCAGTATGCGACAACAGTCCCTCGGTCCCCGTCCTTTCGACACGGAGCAAAAGATGAATGAGTCGTCCCCGCCGTATTCGGCGCAGTTGGTATTGGATTTTTGGTTCGGCCCGGAAGATGCGGCGGACTACGGCCAACCACGGAAGAGTTGGTTCGAGAAAGATGAAGCGTTCGATGCCGAGTTGAAGCGGCGGTTTGCTGGCCTCCATGCTTCTGTGGCTCACGGTATGCTGGACTATTTCTGGAAAGACGCCCCAAAAACCAATTTGGCATTGGTGATCGTTTTGGACCAGTTTTCCCGCCATCTC
>CAYYSC010000281.1:0-4682 GCA_964474065.1 uncultured Rhodospirillales bacterium
CGCGCTTTCTGCCGTGATGATCATTCCGGCCGTCGTTGATCTGCTTTTGGGGTCGCCGGATTGGCGTGCCTTCATCTTCTCGGCGGGGGCTACCGTCTTTGTCGGCGGGGCGCTTGCGTTCGCGACCTATACAGAGCGTCCAAAGTTCGGCTTGCGTGAAGCCTTCCTGATGACTGGGGCCTGTTGGCTGGCAGCGACGATCTTCGCGGCATTGCCCTTTACCTTGATGACCATCCCGCTGAGCTACACGGATGCCTTCTTCGAGGCGATGAGCGGGATCACGACCACCGGCTCGACCGTCATGATCGGCCTGGACCACGCCCCGGCCAGCATCCTGCTGTGGCGCGCCCTGCTGCAGTGGCTTGGCGGGATCGGCATCATCGTCACAGCAGTGGCCGTGATGCCGATGCTGCAAGTTGGCGGTATGCAGCTTTTCCGCATGGAATCATCCGACCGGTCGGAGAAGGCGGCGCCCCGCACTGCCAGCTTGGCGGGCTCCATCGCGACGATCTACGGCACCATGACGTTGGCCTGGGCGATCATGCTTTGGATTGCGGGAATGACACCGTTCGATGCGATTGCCCACGCCATGACGACCATCGCTACGGGCGGTTTCTCGACGTCGGACCAGTCCGTCGGGCTCTACACCCAGCCGGCCATCCATTGGATCATCACCGCGGGCATGATCGCAGGCGCGCTACCGTTCGTGCTGTACATGCAGGCCGCCCGGGGACGCCACAGACCACTTCTGGAAGACACGCAGGTTCGGTGGTTCCTTTGCACACTCGGCACGGTGATCCTCGGCGTTACCGCCGCTCAGATCGCCTTTACCGGCCAGAATGTCTGGGCAGCCCTGCGGCTTGGCGCGTTTAATGCCACTTCCGTCATGACGGGGACCGGCTATGCGACGGACGAGTACGACCGTTGGGGCACGTTCGCGCCGGCGGTATTCTTCGTTATCATGTTCATTGGCGGCTGTGCCGGATCGACAAGTTGCGGTATCAAGATCTTCCGTTTCCAGATCCTGTTCGCGGCTGCTGGCGCACAGATCAAACGGCTCATCCAGCCGCACGGTGTCTTCATCGCCTATTATAACCGGCGGCCGATTTCATCCGGTGTCGTTGAGTCAGTCATGGCATTTTCCTTGGTGTATGCGGCGGGCTTTGCCTTGCTCACGATTGTCTTGAGCGTTCTTGGATTGGATTTCTTGACCGCCGCCTCTGGCGCGGCCACGGCGATCTCGAATGTCGGGCCTGGCCTCGGCGACGTCATCGGCCCGTCCGGGACGTTTGCCGCCCTGCCCGACGCTGCGAAGTGGGCGTTGGCCGCAGGAATGCTGCTGGGCAGGTTGGAATTCTTCACCATCCTGGTACTCTTCGCCCCCAGCTTCTGGCGTAGCTAACCTCCGGCGGGACGCATTGCTCTTGCCGACTGCCTGGGATAAGCGCTTACACTGACGAAAAGCACAAAAGATCGAGGGATCCACGCTGATGCCGAAGCGTCTATGGTACACGGGCGCACCACTTGACCGCCTTTCACAGCGCCGGAACGACGAAGCATGGCTCGCCGAAAGGCTGAGCCGCGCCGAAACCCGCCTTGTGCCGGTTTGGCGCAACCAGAACTTAGCCCACGCGGAAGACGACCGGGCGCTGCTGCCATCGGTCGGCGAGGCAAAGGACCTGCTCGACGCGGGCAAGCATGTCACGCTGCTCGGCATCCGCGAGGGACAGGCCTATTTTGCGCTGGACTTGTCGCATCATGAGGACCCCTATATCCATCCGGTCCTGGACGCCCAGGGCGCCTTCGACGATCTGCGCAAGTTCGGCCCGGCCATTGACCAGCATGAGGGCGCCATCCTGGCCCACGCCCGCGGCCTGATGTTCTGGCATGCCCGGCACCAGTTCTGCGGCGTTTGCGGCAGCCCGACAGAGCCCTCACGGGCCGGAAACCAGCGTGACTGCACCAACCCCGACTGCAAGACCGAGCACTTTCCGCGCACCGATCCGGCGGTGATCATGCTCGTTTACAAGGGGGATTACTGCCTGCTCGGCCGCTCCCGGCGTTTCCCGATCCCCGGCATGTATTCCACCCTGGCAGGCTTCGTGGAGCCAGGGGAAAGCCTGGAGGAAGCCGTCGCGCGGGAGGTCCTGGAAGAGGTCGGCGTTACCTGTTTGCCCGAAAACGTGCATTACTGGGCCTCCCAGCCATGGCCTTTCCCTGCGTCTCTCATGCTCGGCTTTCATGCCGAGGCAGAGGATATGGAGTTGGTGCTGGAGGACGAAGAGATCGAGGACGCCAAGTGGCTGCACCGGTTGCAGATGGACGATCCAGAGTCGGTCGGGGTGAAATTCCCGCGCCGGGACTCGATCGCCTACCGCCTGATCAACAGCTGGATGGAAGGCGACCTCCGCCGGTAAGCCGGCGCCCAGCCCTAGGCCGTGCCGCTCAGTGCCTTGACGGCGCTGATCAGCCGGTCGGCCGCTCGATCGGCCTCGGCGTCGGTGGTAGGCCGGCCAAACGCGATCCGCACCGTCGCCCGCGCCTCGGCATCGGAAAGACCGAGCGCCGCCAGCACGTAAGATGGCTCGACGGCGGCGGACGAGCAGGCCGAGCCGGTGGAAAACGCCAGATCCGGCACGCTCGCCAGTAGTTCCTGCGCGTCCACACCCGGGAAAGTCAGGTTCAGGTTCAGGGGCAAACGGTGTTCCATGCTGCCATTGACCCGGACCGAGGGAAGGGCCTCCCTAACCCGCGCCAGGAAACGGTCGCGCATGGCCTGCAGCCGCTCGCTCTCCTTCGCCATATCCGCGGCGGCAATTTCCGCGGCAACGCCCAGCCCGATGCAGAGCGGGGCCGGCAGCGTGCCGGAACGCATGCCCCGTTCCTGGCCTCCGCCGTGAAACAGCGGGTCCAGACGCACCCGCGGACGGCGCCGGATGTAGAGCGCGCCCACGCCTTTCGGGCCATAGATTTTGTGGCCCGAAATGCTGAGGAGGTCGATCTGTTGTTCCCGGACGTCCAATGGGATCTTGCCGAATGCCTGGGCCGCATCGGTGTGGAACCACACGCCATGCTCCCGGCAGAGTGCACCAATTTCCGCAATCGGCTGGAGCACGCCGATCTCGTTGTTGGCGGCCATAATGCTGACGAGCGCCGTGTCCTCCGAAACGGCGGCGGCCAGGCGATCGATGTCGACGAGGCCATCGCTACGCACCGGAAGGAAGTCCACTCGCATGCCCTCGCGGCCCAATTGCGCCACGCTCTCCAGCACGCACTTGTGCTCGGTTTCGAGTGTGATGACGCGGTTTCGCGGCTGCGGGGCGGTGCGGCGGAAGCGGCCTGCGCCCAGAATGGCCATATTGTTGGCCTCGGTCGCGCCTGAGGTAAAAACGATCTCGCGCGCTTCCGCGTTGATCACCTTGGCAATCTTGGCGCGGGCCTCCTCCACGTCCTCCTCGACCGCCCGCCCGGCGGCATGCTCCACTGAATGAGGATTGGCGAAGCGCTCCGCAAAGTAGGGCAGCATCGTCTCGAGCACGCGGGGATCCGTCGGCGTGGTGGCCTGATAGTCGAGATAGATCGGGCTATTCATAATGCATCATACATAAGTCGCAGCCGGGGCGCTGTCACCGCTGACCGCGTTTACGCCGCTTTTTTGCGGTGGAACAGGTGCTTCCATTGCCTCGCAAAAGCATCGATCTCATCCTCGGTCGTACCAGCGCCGAGGCTGATGCGAATGGCGGAGTTGGCGAGCTCCGGCGCCACACCCATGGCGGCCAGTACCGGACTTGTCTCCACTTTGCCGCTGGAACAGGCGGCCCCGGCGCTGACACAGAACCCGGCGAGGTCAAAGGCCATGACCTGCGTCTCGGCGGGCACCCCCGGCATGGCGAGGCAGAGGGTGTTCGCGAGCCGCTCCGCTCCGGTGCCAAGCACCATTGCGTCAAGGCCGAGTTGCACTTCCAGCCGGTCGCGCAGAACTGCCTGGCGGATTTGATCGGCGAGGCTTTCAGCCAGTCTGGCGAGCGCGGCGCCGAAGCCGGCAATACCTGCCAGGTTTTCGGTGCCGGGGCGGCGTCCCTGCTCCTGGCCGCCTGCCTGGCGGTTGGCGTCCAGCCGCACGCCAGGAGCGAGGATCAGCGCGCCGACGCCCGCGGGCCCGCCAATTTTGTGGGCGGAAACCGTCAGCAGATCTGCCCCCAGAGCCGCGAGGTCAAGCTGCAGCTTGCCGAGCCCCTGGACCGCATCGCAGTGCAGGAGCGCTCCGGCTTCGTGCGCGATGGCTGCGGCTTCCCGCACCGGCTGGATGACGCCGGTCTCGTTGTTTGCCAGCATCAGCGAGACTACCGTGTCCTCGCCGCCGGCTGCCAACCGGTCGCGGAGCGCGGAGAGGTCGAGCCCGCCGTCAGCATCAACCGGCAGGATTCCTTCCGGCGGGCAAAAGGCGGCCACGGATGCGTGCTCCACCCCGCTAGCCAGCATCCGCCGCCGGCGGCAGCCGAACAGGGCCAAGCGGTTGGCCTCGGTGCCGCCACTGGTGAAGCCGATGTCCTGCGACCGCGCGCCGGTAGCCGCGGCGAGCCGCTGCCGTGTGTCCTCCACCACGCGCCGGGCGCTTCGGCCCTGGCCGTGCACGGACGACGGATTTCCGCCGAGCGCGATGGCTGTCGTCACCGCCTCGG
>CAYYSC010000281.1:4692-4908 GCA_964474065.1 uncultured Rhodospirillales bacterium
GCGACGCCGGGGAGGCACGGGGCTGTCGCATTGTAGTCCAGGTATACGAGGTTGGATTCTGGCATTTTCGAGCTATCCGCAGAAACCTGGTCGGATTTCAAGTGATTCTTTGGCATTAGGTGCTATATAAAGAGATCAAGGGTCACGCAGCACCCCGACGCAGGAGGATGACTTTCCATCCTTTTGCCCATCCATCGGTACGCGGTGCTGTGATTG
>CAYYSC010000282.1:0-4862 GCA_964474065.1 uncultured Rhodospirillales bacterium
GGCCTGCCAGGGTTCGGCCTGAAAGAGGGCGGGAACCGGCACCTGCGTTAGGTGTTATTCCTGATGCGTGAACGATTTTGCGCCGCTTCGGCTTGATGCCGGCCTGCAGACCCGTGGCTTGAGAGAAGAGGGGAACACGGCATGCCTGGACTTACGTTTCGCTCCCTTGTCCTCCTGTTGGCAGGTGTGTTGGTGGTGGCGGCATCAGCCGCACGGGCAGAGCCGCAGACTGTCGAGACCCGCTCGGGTGCGGTTGCCGTGGAGAACGTGACGGATGGATTGGATCACCCCTGGGGCATGACGTTCCTGCCCGACGGGCGGATGCTGGTCACTGAGCGTCCCGGCCGGCTGCGGATCGTTTCATCCGATGGCTCGGTCTCACCGCCGCTGGAGGGAACGCCAGAGGTGTTTGCTCAAGACCAGGGCGGGCTGCTGGATGTCGCGCTCGATCCCGATTTTGCCTCGAACCGCCTTGTCTATCTATCCTTTGCAGAGCCGAGCAGGGCCGCTGCGTCGACGGCGCTCGGCCGTGGGCGCTTGGCCGATAACCGGATCGAGGAATTCGAGGTGATCTTTCGTCAGGAGCCGAAGATTCCCGGCGGCAAGCATTTCGGCAGCCGAATTGTTTTCTCGTCCGAAGGCCACGTTTTCCTGACTCTGGGCGAGCGGTTCCAATTCGATCCTGCCCAGGATTTGTCGAACCATCTGGGGACGATTGTGCGGGTCAATCGGGACGGTTCGATTCCGGAGGACAACCCTTTTGTCGGTCGGGAAAATGCGGAGGATGAAATCTGGTCGTACGGCCATCGCAATATCGAAGCCGCCGCCATTCATCCCGAAACCGGCCAGCTCTGGATTGGGGAGATGGGCCCGCGGGGCGGCGACGAACTGAACGTGATCGAGCGCGGTGCCAATTATGGCTGGCCGGTCGTGAGCTGGGGCCGTCACTATGTCGGCGGCGACATCCCCGACCCGCCAACTCATCCGGAGTTTGCCGGCTCGGTCAAGCATTGGACGCCGGTGATCTCGCCGTCGGGCATGATCTTCTACACGGGCGCCATGTTCCCTGAATGGCACGGCAACGCGCTGATCGGCGGCCTGACCAGTCAGGAGCTTGTCCGCGTGGTCTTCGAAGGGCGCGAAGTTGCAGACGAAGAGCGCATCGCCCTCGGCGCGCGTATCCGCGAAGTGGAACAGGGGCCGGACGGCGCCGTCTATGTCCTTACCGACCAGGATGACGGCAATGTCTGGCGGATTACGCCGGCGCGTTAGATGAGACTTGGGGGTGACCGCCAAGTCTCGGATCGGCCTCAAAGCTGCTCCGCTCCAATTCGATTCCGCGCGGAGGATACTCGCAGACGGCTTGCGCTCTTTCCCGGGCCAAGCGGATTCTCCAGGTTTGCCGCTCTACCGGCGCGGGTTCCGCGAAGGCCAAACAATGCAAAATGGCCAGATTAGCCCGGCGGCGGGGATCACGGACCGACTCGTACCGGATCAACTCGACATCGGCTTCCCGCGCATCGCCGGCAAGCTGTTGACAGGCCGCGTAGTCTTGGAAGGCGGTCCAGCTTTCGCGGTTCTGAACCAAAGGCTCGCTGGTAAGATCCAAGCCCCGGCGCGTCGCCAGTTCTACGGAGAACGCCGTGTATTCAGCCGCCCTGTCCGGCAGGGGCGTTCCAGGGGATTCTGCGAAGAAAAGATACCGGTAGAACACCATCTCCGCTACCGCGGTCTCGGGTTCTTCGGAAGCGTAGAACACGCCCAGTGATTTGCCTGCTTTGCGGAAACGTGAGCCGGAGGGATAGGCGGCAGTGTACCGGAAGGGTGTCGACAGCAAATAATCCAAGTGCCGGCACTCTATGGGCAAAGCGGGCTTCGTTTCTTCCAGGATGTCTTCGAGCAGTTCCTGCTCCGCCAAAGAATCGACCATCCGCAGCGTCGAAACCCGATGCTGCGCTTCGACCAGGCGCCAACCCTGTCCCCGGAACGGCCGTGCCTCAGATAATAGCGCGGCGGGCGTCCAGGTAGGCAATGACATCCATTAATCCTGAGATCGTGAGAATCTTGTCGGCGGGCTTTCCGTTCAGCGCGGTGTTTGGGTTTTTCATCCATGCGCGCATGGCTTTCTCATCGCCGCCGGCGATTGCATCGAGCGAGCGGAATACACGCACCAGCAAGGCGGCAATTTCGTAAGCCTTGCTGTTTTCCTCCAGCACGTAATCTCCCCGTTTCATGCGGGAGACGGTCGGCTCGCTCACGCCAATGGCCTTGGCTATCGACCGCGCGCTCAGTCCAAGATGTTCCGCGGCCCGCAAGACGGCCTTGGTGAGCACTGCTCCCTTGTGCAGCGAGAAAGGCTGTTTTTCCGTGAAGGTCTGCATCGGCTTCTCCATTTCTGGAGAAAATATAGGGTTGGAAAATTCCACAGGAAAGCACTAAAACACTCCCCCATAGACCGCATGGCGCACTCAATCTGACCGAAAGAGCTTTGCCCGCGTGATCGCGGAACAGGAGCGCCCGGCAATCGATAAACGATGGCGGACGCTCCCGGCTTCCTTACCGCCCCTTCCAGTTCGGCTTGCGCTTTTCGGAGAAGGCTTTCGGGCCTTCGATGTAATCCTCGCTTTCGCCCATGGCCTTGTAGGCCGGGTAGACGGCCTGGTTGCGTATCGCGTGAGCGACGCTGGTCTCGTCAAGGCCCATGTAGACGCCCTGTTTCGAGGCGCGAATGGACATGGGCGAGCACTCGAGGATGGTTTCCGCCCAGCGTTTGGCGCCTGCCAGGGCCTCGCCTTCCGGCACCACCTCGTTGACGAAGCCCAATTCCTTGCCTTCGGCGGCCCCGACGCGCCGGCCGGTCAGGATCATGCCCATGGCCTGCTTGAACGGGATGTGCCGCGGCAGGCGATGGATGCCGCCGGCGCCGGCCGCCAGTCCGACCCGTGGCTCCGGCAGTGCGAACGTGGCGTTCTCGGCCGCAATGATCAGGTCACAGGCCAGCGCGGTCTCAAAGCCGCCACCCATGGCCCAGCCATTCACCGCCGCAATGATCGGTTTCGCGATGTCGTAGCGGTTGGTGATGCCGGCAAAGCCGGAATCCGGGCGGTGGCGCGGGCCACCCGCTGCTTGGTATTTCAGATCGTTGCCCGCAGAGAACGCCTTGTCGCCAGCGCCAGTGACGATGGCGATCCACTGGTCCGGATCGTCCCGAAACTCGGTAAAGACCTTGTCGAATTCCCAATGCGCCGGCGGGTGCAGGGCGTTGTAGACTTCCGGCCGATTGATGGTGACGATGGTAAGCGGGCCTTCGCGTTCGACTTTCAGGAACTCGTAACCGGCCATGGGCTGATCCTCCGGGAATTGCTTTGCCTAACGGTGGGCGCATGGTGCCGCGGTTTTCCCGCCACGGCAATCGTTCGTGCGCCTCAACGCTGCTCCGCCACGCGCAACAGGCGTGGCCAGAACAGCCAGAGCGTGCCGCCGCGAAGGCCGAAGAACAGCAGCAGGCAGAGCCAGAGCCCGTCATTTCCGGCCCAATCCTTCGTCAGCCAGAGAGCGGCGAGATAGACCGCGAAACTCATCAACATCGAATGGCGCATCAGGCGGTTCTGGGTCGCGCCCAGGAATACGCCATCCAGGATGAAGGCGACGAAGGACACGAGCGGGAATGCCACGGCATAGGGAAGGTAGGCCAGCGCCCGCTCTTGGACCTCCGGGATTCCTGTCAGGAACTGAATCCCGAACCAGCCGAGCCCTGCCCAGATGCCGCAGAGGCCAACGGCAATCCAGAAGGACCAGCGCAGCGCGCCGTAGGTAGCATCTTTCACGCGCTGGCGGTTGCGGGCGCCGTAGGCCTCACCCACCAGCGCCTCGGCGGCGTGGGCGAAACCGTCGAGGGCGTAGGTGCCAATCATCAGCATCTGATAGAGGACCTGGTTGGCTGCCAGGGCCACGTCACCCTGGATGGCGCTCAGGTTCATGAAGATGGCAAGGCCGGTAATCAGTGTGAGCGTGCGGATGAAGATGTCCCGGTTCACGCCCATCATCCGCCGGATGCGCGCCATGTCGAGCACGCGCGTCTGTCCCCGGCCGGGGGGCAGGACGGCGAGGCGGCGCCGCATGAACCAGAAGGCCAGCCCGATCGCGAGATATTCGGCAATGACGGTGGCGGCGGCGACGCCTTCGATCCCCCAGCCGAACCCGAACACGAACACCACGTCCAGAATCATGTTCAGGCCGTTCGAGAATAGCTGGAGGTAAAGCGGAACCTTGCCGTCCTCCAGGCCGTAGAACCAGCCGATGGCGACAAACATGGCCAGCGCCGCCGGCGCGGACCACAGTCGGATGGCGAGATACTTGGCCGTCTGCGTCTCCACTGCCTCTGATCCGCCCAGCGCCCAGAGTCCGCCTTGCACGATCAGCGTCTGACAGACGATCACCGCGAGCCCGAGGATGGCCGCGAGCAGCATGGCGCGCGCGAGAATGTTCCGGACCTCGCCCCAGGCTGGGCCTTCCTGCTCGCCCCGGCCAGCACCGGCCGCTTGCGCGGTCGGGCCGGTCGTGCCCATGCGCAGGAAGTTGAGCGAGGCGTGGACATAGTTGTAGATCACCGTCCCAAGCGCCACGCCGCCGATATAGGCCGGGTCCGGCAGATGGCCGACCACGGCTGTATCGACCGCGCCCAGCAAAGGCACCGTTGCATTGGAAACGATGATCGGCAGCGCCATCCGGTTGAGTCGGCGCTGAATCGGTTGGTCGGCGTAGGAGGTCACGCGGATGGCTGCCGGAAAGAACGGAACGGGCTGCTCAGGATAGCCGACGGCCCCCGAGACTGCCTACTGTGCCTCATGCGAGCCTGGCGC
>CAYYSC010000283.1:0-4858 GCA_964474065.1 uncultured Rhodospirillales bacterium
TCGATCGCCTCGATGCCGAGGAAAAGGTACTCGAGCCCGAGCTGCCGCCAGAGCCGGAATACCTCCTTGTTGCGGAGCAGCACGTCGGCCCGCGTTTCCATGTAATATTTCTTGCGGATGCCGGCGCGCGCCACGGCCTCGCCAATTGCCAGACCCTGTTTCTCCTGGATGAAGGCGACGTCATCGACGAGGAACACACCGTCCTCCCGGATGCTGGCCAGATCTTCGACAGCGCGTTCGGGCGAGACCACACGGTAAGAGCGACCATAAAAAGTCCAGGCCGAGCAGAAGCTGCAGTCCCAGGGACAGCCTCGCGAGAACTCGACCGAGGCAGCCGGGTCCAGCATGCCGATAAAGTAGCGCCGCCGGTGCCGAAGCAGATCGCGCGCGGGGGCGCTCTCATCGAGATGCTGCACAAAAATGGGCCGGGGGCCAGCGCCCCCGGGCGTCACGGCTCCCGGTACTTCGGCCAGCGCCTCGACGTCGCCGGACGCCACGATCTCGGCCACACGGGCGATGACGGCCTCGCCTTCGCCTTTCAGCACACAGTCAATCGCACCCCCGGCATGCTCGAGGATTTGGTCGGCAATGAAGGAAACAGAATGCCCGCCGACCAGAATGAAGGTTTCCGGCCGTCGACGGCGCAGCGCTTTGGCCAGGTCGATGACCTCCGGCACGTTGGCCAGGTAATTGCAGCCGATGCAGATCATGTCGGGTGCAAGCCGGTCCGCCCGGCGGAACAATGCGTCCATGTTTTCCGCCTGGAGATCGATCAGCTGGACCTGATGATCCGCTCTGCGGAGTGCGCCGGCTACGACTTCCAAGCCGAGCGGCTCGAGCCGGAGAAATATCTTGGTATAGAGCAGGCCACTCGGGTGGATACAGAGAACACGCACGACGCCTCCATTTTGACGCCGACACCAAGCATGGCAGCGTGGTCCCCATCCACTCCATACTGACTGTGCCGACAACGCCAGAGTTGTGGCAGCCCTGCATGACATTTGCATACTATAAGATATTTTCGGCTTGCGTCCCCGTTACTCGGACGTTCCGAATTGATCTTTTTTTATAGTTTCGCAACAGCCTGTTACGGTGCGTGAAGGTTATCGAAGACGGTTATGACGTTAGAAACCCTCCACCCAGGGACGCACGTCGATTTCTGCGCTCCAGGCGCTCTTGTGCTGGGCATGCAGCTGGTAATAGCTCTCGGCGATTGCGTCCGGCTCCAGCAGGTGATGCTCCGGCTTGTCTCCTTCCACCGCGTGATGGGGGCCGCGGATGCCCCCGTCCACGATCACGTGAGCAACATGAATGCCCTGGGGGCCGAAATCGCGCGCCATGGCATAGGAAAGGGCGCGGAGCCCGAACTTGCCGACCGCAAATCCCGCGGACTTCCCGTAGCTTTTGACGCTGGCCGTGGCCCCGGTGAACAGAATGGTGCCGCGCCCCATCGGCACCATGCGTTTCGCCGCTTCCCGCCCGACGATGAAGCCGCCGAGGCAGCCGCGCTCCCAGGCTTCCCTGAAAGCGTCCACTTCAATGTCGAGTACGGAGCCGCGCACCCGGCCGGAAGCGTTGTAGACGACGATGCTGGGGGTGCCGAGATCGCGCTCGACCGCCGCATAGAGGTCCAGCACCGACTGTTCGTCAGTTGCATCGCAGGCATAAGCGTTGGCACCGTATTCTTTGGCAATCTCCTGCACGGGGCCAAGGCGGCGGGAAGCCAGGGCCACTTTGGCGCCGGCTTTTGCAAAACGGCGTCCGAGCGCTGCGCCAAGGCCCGGGCCGACGCCGACGATCAGAGCGATCTCCTCGCGCATGACTATTCCTCCTCTGTAACAGGCAGCTAGTTGGTCCGGCGCTGGGCCGCGAGCGCGTCCAACGCCATCAGGTAACCGCGCGCGCCGAAGCCAGCAATCATTCCCTGTGCGGCGGGCGCCACATAGGAGTGGTGGCGGAAAGGCTCACGCTTATGGATATTGGACAGATGCACCTCGATCACCGGAATGCTGAGGATCGACAGCGCATCGAGGATTGCGACCGAGGTATGTGTGTACGCGGCGGCATTGATGATCACCCCGTCAGCCTCCCCATGCGCTTCCTGAATCCAGGAGACAAGTTCACCTTCGATATTGGTTTGGCGGAATTCGACGGTCATGCCGAGTGCCTCCGCATAGGAGCGGCAACTCTCTTCCACATCCGCAAGGGTCTGGTGGCCGTAGATTTCCGGTTGACGTAGCCCCAGCATGTTCAAGTTGGGGCCGTTCAGGATGAAAATCGGCTTTAGCATGAGCGGAATCCTAATGGTGAGCCACGTTGTGCTTTAAGGAAACCGGGAAGGAGAGACAATGCGCGTGTGACGCAAGGCAGTTTTGGGTTCGGCAGGGCCCAGCACGCATTTGGCGGAAAATTTCCTCTTGAAAATGTTCCTGCGCTTCTCTAAATCGCAGCGCTCGCACTCAAGCCCACGTGCCGGCGGGTCTCAGCACCGCCCGGGGGAGCAAATCCCTGTCGTCTCGCGAGGACGATCTGGTGACCCGGTAACGAGGTAACATGTGCGCTCTTGGTGTCGGCGTTCGGGTCGGCCTTGTGGCGGGTGTTACGGCACGCAAAGCGGGTTCCTTCATTGGGCGGCGGCACACTACTGGTCTGATCTCCGATTGGTGGAAGGGCTCCGTGGGATGACGGCACGTATTTCACGTTATTTGGCAGAACAACAACCGCAGACCCCGTGTCTGGTGGTCGACCTTGAGGCAGTGGTGGAGGCTTACGAAAGCCTTCAGCGCTCCTTGCCCATGGCGACGATCTACTATGCCATGAAGGCGAACCCGGCAAGGCCGGTCATGGAAATGCTCGCCAACATGGGGTCTTCTTTCGACTGCGCCTCGATCTACGAGATCCGGGAAGCACTGGACGCCGGTGCGCCGGTGGAGCGCTTGTCGTTCGGCAATACGATCAAGAAGCAGGCGGACATCGCGGCGGCCTGGGGCCTCGGCGTTAATTTGTTCGCGTTCGATTGCGAAGGGGAGCTCGAAAAGCTCGCCGTGGCCGCGCCGGGCGCCCGTGTCTATTGCCGCCTGTTCATGGACGGCGCTGGCTCCGACTGGCCGCTTGGCCGGAAATTCGGCTGCGGCGTGGATATGGCGCTCGATCTGATGGTGCGGGCGAAGGAAATGGGCCTCGATCCTTACGGCTTGTCTTTCCATGTCGGCTCCCAGCAGCGCGATCTCGGCCAATGGGATCTGGCGGTCGGCCGTACGGCGATGCTGTTCACCGATCTGGCCGAAGCGGGCGTCGATCTGCGGATGGTCAATATCGGCGGCGGGTTCACTGCCACCTACCGGACCGATGCTCCGGACCAAAACACCCATGCCGAAGCCGTGATGGAAGCCCTGACCCGGCACTTCGGCAATCGGATGCCGGAAGTCATTGTCGAGCCTGGGCGCTCGCTGGTTGGCGATGCCGGGGTTATCCAGTCGGAAGTGGTGTTGATCTCTCGCAAGGACTACGAGGACGACGAGCGCTGGGTGTATCTCGATATCGGCAAGTTCGGCGGTTTGATCGAGACCATGGACGAGGCGATCCAGTACCGGTTGCGCACGCCGCGGGATCATGAGGATGCGCGCAGCATGCCGGTAGTCATCGCTGGTCCCACGTGCGACGAGGTGGATGTGATGTATCGCAACAGCGGCTATCGGCTGCCGGAGACGCTGGTGGTGGGCGACAAGGTCGAGATTTTATCGACTGGCGCGTATACCTCGACCTATTGCTCCGTCGGTTTCAACGGACTGCCGCCACTACAAACGCATTGCATTTGAATTGCCACAATTTTTGGTAGAGCATGGTGGCCGGCGCCTCATGAACAGGCGCCGGCCATTTGCGTTCTCAAGCGCCGCTCCGGACGGATTGCATGCGAACAGAGCTTTCGCTAGGGTTAATACATTGTTAAGAAAACCGCGGCGGAACTGGATGCCGGTGACAGAACAGTACAACAGATGTTGATTTACAACTATCGGTAAGTTCCGGGTGCCACGGCGCAGCGGTTCCGGCAGATCGATGTGATCCGCCAAATTGGTTTTGAAGCGATGGACAAAATGCTACTGAAGGTTGTTAAATGAGCAGAAAGGAACCCATCTTACTAAGGGGGATATTGAGATGAAGGCCGGCGAAGAAATTCGTGGCATTCGCGCCCCAGGGGGTCCGAAGAGAGTGCAAGTCAGTGTTTCTCCCGAAGGATCGGTCCTCACGCCAGGGACAGACGCGTTCTTCGAGCGCATTGGCTATGCGAACCCGGATTTTGATGCGAGCGACTATGTCGTGCGCAATCTCGGATTTGTTTCCATTGCACGGCGTTCGCGCGACCGGATGACGATCCGTTTGCGGCCAAGCCTGGTCAGCCCCAATGCGCTGGACAGCGCCTTGCGTATCCTCGTGAGCCAGCGGTTCGCCCAAGGGGAGATCCAGCGCTATGAAAGGGACTGGGTTTCGGAACTCTGGCCGAATGATCCGGCTCTGCTTCACCGTCTCGTGGATCTTTGCGAGAAAGCCCAACAAGTGCAGGAGCCACGTTTTGGAACTCGGCCTTTGGATATCGGTACTGTCAGCAACGACAACAGCAACCCCTTGAAGCCGTTGTTTCAGAAGTGGCGGGTGTCCTCGAGCATCTTCGACGATACCACCATGCCCTTTTTGATCAACTATGGCTTGGACTATCGCCTCTCGGTGGTGACCGCGCCGCGGGTGGGCGAGCCGCTGCGCTTTCAGTTCTTCGGTGAAGGATTCAAGTTCTACGACGAGCACCAGAAAATGCGCGTGATCGGCGCGCCGCTCGAGGACCAGCCTGACCGGGAATACGGTC
>CAYYSC010000284.1:0-4854 GCA_964474065.1 uncultured Rhodospirillales bacterium
ATGAAGGCGAAGTCATCCGGGCTGAGATGATCGAGCATGTGCCGCCGTCAGATACAGCGGGCATTTTTTGGCTGAAAAACCGCGACCCGGCCCACTGGCGCGACCGCAAGGACTTAGACCATTCGTCCAAAGACGGCAGTATGAGCCCTAGCCCGCCAAGCGAAGAAGATCTGATAAACCGGGCAAAGCGCCTTGGGATTGATCCGCAATCGCTTGGATTGCCTGGAAGCGCTTCATAAGCCATTTTAGGTCACGCCGCGAAGAACTCGCATTCCAATTAGCGGGCCATTAGTTCGGGGTCGTCTCGCCCAGCTCGTCGCATTGGCTGCATAGCATTGACTTTTTGACTTGGCTGCACGTTTCGTCGATTAATTGGCGGGAAAAATCTGAATAGGATTTCAATTTTTTCTCCGTTACATGAGCTTGATATCTTGCCCAGCGCGCGCTGTATTTGAGGTTTTCGATACCATCGACCGCTTTGTTTTCCATGAACTTCGTGCCGCAGTTGCACGGGTCTGCTCAAAACAGCAAAATCGAGGAAATTGGCCCCAATGAAAACCCAGCACCGCGGCAACTGGTCAATTCTGCCAGCCAACCAAGCTCCTCTGTTACCACTTGTTCAAAGGCAAAACGAATAATGCGGGTATCCAATAATCACTGAGCAACCAGGAACCAATGGCAATCACCACCTGTTTGCATTTGACAGCCCAAGGGCTGCGACTGATAATTTGATTTTCATGTCATAACCCATTTTGCAGAAAGCTCCTCCGCTTGCCGCAGGACCGTTTGCACGGCCTCGCTCTGCAAATCCGGTGGATAGCCATGCCGCCGGAGAATGCGCTTCACCAAAACCCGCATCCTGGCACGGGCAGAATCCCGTTGCGCCCAGTCGATGGAGATGTTTCCCTGCAAGCTGATAAGAAGCTCGTGCGCGATCACTTTCAGGGAGTCGTCGCCCATGAGCTCAACAGCGCTCTGGTTCTCGGCTAGGGCGTCGTAAAAGGCTAATTCGTCGAGGCTAAGTCCAACATCTTCGCCTCGCTCCCGCGAAGCCCGCAGGTCCTTGGCCAAGTTGATGAGTTTTTGAAGCACTTCCACCGTGCTGATAGCGTTGGAGTGATAACGGGCGATGGCAGCCTCCATGCGCTCGGAGAATTTCTTCTGCTCGGTGACGTTGGAACGGCTGCGGCTCTGGATTTGGTCGTTCAGGAGCTTCTTGAGCGCCTCCAGGGCCAGGTTCTTTTTCTCCATTTGCTGAACTTCGGCCAGGAACTCATCCGACAAAATGGCGATGTCAGGGGATTGCAGGCCAGCCGCCGCCAGAATATCGACGATCTCGGTAGAGACGACTGCGCCGTCGATGATCTGCTGGACGGCGAGCTGCTTGTCGGCCATGGACGCACCGCTGCCGGTCGTATCAGTCTTCACCATGGCCGTACGCACGGTCTGGAAGAAGGCGACTTCATCGCGAATCTCCTTCGCCTCGTCGCTGGCCGCTGCAAGGGCAAACGCCTTGGACAGGGCCAGTACCGCGTCCTGATAGCGCCGAAGCGCCCGCTTCTTATCTTCCTCGCCGGTTTCCTTCGCGGCGGCTTCTTGCTGGCGGCTGAATATCCAGTCCAGCGCCGCCGCCATCATTGCCAGCCTTTCCTGCGGCGTTCCATGGAGGCCGGTCAGGTAGTCGAAGCCGTGGAACATGCAGCGCACCACGTCATAGCGCTCCATCATCTGCGCGATGGCCTCGGCCTCATCAATGCCAGTTTGTTCCTGGTCGCGGGCCGAGTAGTCCCCAAGAGCATCCTTCAGCCGTTGCGCGATGCCGATATAGTCGACGATCAGGCCACCCGGCTTGTCCTTGAAAACCCGGTTGACGCGGGCGATGGCCTGCATCAGGCCATGGCCCTTCATCGGCTTGTCGACGTACATCGTATGCATGCAGGGAGCATCGAAGCCGGTCAGCCACATGTCGCGCACCAGCACCAGCTTAAGCGGATCGTCTGGCCGCTTGGCGCGTTTTGCGAGCAAGTCGCGTCGCCGCTTGCCGCCGATATGCTGCTGCCAGTCCGTAGGGTCGGAGGCAGAGCCGGTCATCACGATCTTGACCGCACCCTCGTCGTCTTTGTCCGAGTGCCAATCCGGGCGCAGCGCAACGATGGCGTCGTAGAGCTTCACGCAGATGCGGCGGCTCATGCAGACGACCATCGCCTTGCCGTCCAGCGCACCGATGCGGGCTTCAAAATGCTCGACCAGGTCCTTGGCCACCATGGCAATACGCTGATCTGCACCAACTAACGCCTCCACCGTGGCCCATTTTTGCTTCAGCCGTTCCTGTTCCGCCGCGGCCTGATCCTCGGTCAGTTCTTCGACTTCCTCATCGATGACCGGCTTCGCTTCCTCCGGCATTTCGATCCGGGCCAGCCGGCTTTCGTAGTAGATCGGCACCGTCGCGCCATCGTCGACTGCGCGACTGATGTCGTAGATATCGATGTAGTCGCCGAAGACGGCGGGCGTGTTCACGTCCTGGGATTCAATCGGCGTGCCGGTAAAGCCGATGAAGGAGGCGTTGGGCAGGCCGTCGCGCAGATATTTGGCGAAGCCGTAATCCATGACGCCGGTCTTGGCGTTGATCCTTGCTCTTAGGCCGTACTGGCTGCGGTGCGCCTCGTCGGCGATCACGACGACATTCTGGCGCTTGGTCAGCACCGGGTATTCGCTCTCTCCCGCTCCGAGCGAGAATTTCTGAATGGTGGTGAAAATCACGCCGCCGGAGGCGCGGTCGAGCAGGTCGCGCAACTCGTCCCGGCTGTCGGCCTGAACCGGCGTGTCGCGGATCAGGTCGCGGCACCCGGAGAAGGTGCCGAACAGTTGGTCGTCCAGATCGTTGCGGTCGGTGACGACAACCAGAGTCGGGTTCTCCAGTTCCGGCTGGCGCATCAACTGGCCCGCATAGAAGGCCATAAGCAGGCTCTTGCCGGAGCCCTGGGTGTGCCAGATCACGCCGACCTTGCGGTCGCCGTCCGGCGCTATTGCCTCTACCGTGCAATCGACGGCTTTCTTGACTGCGTGGAACTGGTGATAGCCCGCGATGATCTTGGCCGTGTCGCTGCCATCGCTGCGGAAGACGGTAAAGTTGCGCAGCAGGTCGAGGAAGCGGCTTTTCTCAAACACACCCTCTGTCAGCACGGATAGCTCCAGGGACCCCTTAGCGGCGATCTCAGCGCCGTCTATCGTGCGCCAGGGCATGAAGCGGTCATAGTCGGCGGTCAATGAGCCTATGCGTGCTGAGGTGCCATCAGAGGCCACCAGAATGCCATTTGTGCGGAAGAGTGAGGGGATTTCCTGCTTGTAGGTCTGAAGCTGGTTGAAGGCGTCCTGGACGGTCGCGTTCTCCGCGCCGGGGTTCTTCAGTTCGAACACGGCGAGCGGCAGGCCGTTGACGAACAGCACCACGTCCGGGCGGCGGCTCTTGCCGCCCTCGACGACGGCGAACTGGTTGATGGCGAGCCAGTCGTTTGCCGCCGGATCGTCGAAGTTCAGAAGGCGCACGGCGTCGCCACGGATCGTGCCGTCCTCGCCGTAATACTCCACCGGCACGCCATCGCAGAGGAACTGGTGCAGGCGGCGGTTTTCCTCGACCAGGTTCTGGCTCCCTGTCGCCAGCACGGCCAGCAAGGCGTCGTGGCGGGCTTCCTCCGGGATATGCGGATTGAGGCGGGCGATGGCGGCCTTTAGGCGATCCTCCAGCAGCACCTCGCCATTGGCCTTGCGCTCCGGCGCGGAGCCGTCCGGCCCGGCGGCGCTGTCGTGCAGCGTGGCAATGCAAAGTGCCTGCAGCTGCGCCAGCAGGGCTTCCTCAACGAGGGCTTCGGAGATGAAGGCCATCAATCAGCCTCCGCGAATTTTGTCGCTCATCGATTCGCAACAAATCCTTTTGTGGATCACAAAACCGAAAATATGCTCGACAAACATATTTGTCGTTATTCGATGATCGTCAAAATGCATCCTTGCCCTCCGCGATATTAAGCAACTCGGAAAATGCAAGGATTGCCGCGCGGCTTCCACTATGAGGGCGGAGTTCCACAAGCAACCCGTTGTTACGCACTTCCCGCAAAACCCGAGTAGCCGTCGGATTGGGAATCTCAGAGGTAGCGAGAAAATCGGACGTGCGGAAAATGGGACGGTGGAATATCCAATCCAGCGCACGGACCGCGTATTGAGAGCGCGTAATCTCGGCGATCCAGATTTTCTTCTCGTTATAGAGTTCGAGGATTTTGAGCGCTTTCGCCTGGTTCGTTTCTGCTTGGTGGATCAGCGCCTTAAGGAAGAAAACGCACCAGCCGGTCCAGTCGCTGTCCCGCGACACGGCCAGGAGGCGGTCGTAGTATTCGCCCCGGTTCCGCTCCAGATACTCGCTCACATAGAAGTTTGGCTTGGACAGCAGGCCCTTGGAGACAAGGAACAGCGGCACGATCAGGCGGCCCAGACGTCCGTTGCCATCCAGGAAGGGATGGATGGCCTCAAACTCCGCGTGGACAATGGCGAGTTGAACGAGTTTGTCCAACTCTTCCCGGTGGATGAGGCCTCCCATGCCGCCATTGCGTCGGGGAGATGTTCGGCACTGCACGGCACAAAGCGGGCCTGCTCAATCGGCGAGCCGTCGGGGCCGATCCAGTTGGGGATGCGGCGGTAGTTGCCTGGGTCTTTATTACGGCCACGGACGCCGCGCATCAGCACCGCATGGGTTTCCTTGATCAGGCGTTGTGACAACGGCAGCGAATCCATCAGGCGGGTCGCTTCGTTGAGCGCCATGCGGTAGTTGAGGACTTCCCGGATGTCGGCTTTTTTGGGCGTGCT
>CAYYSC010000285.1:0-3995 GCA_964474065.1 uncultured Rhodospirillales bacterium
ATCAAGGCCGCGGCGATGGCGTTGATGCGGGTGCCGGATGCCAATGCCGCCTATACGGAAGAGGGCGTGCTCAAGTTCAATTCCGCGGACATCTCCGTGGCAGTCGCCATTCCGAACGGCCTGATCACGCCGATTATCCGGGAGGCGCACCACAAGGGCTTGGCCGAAATCAGCCAAGAGATGGCCGATATCGCCAAGCGGGCGCGGGAAGGCAAACTCAAGCCGATGGAGTACACCGGCGGTACCTTCAGTATTTCCAATCTGGGGATGTTTGGGATCAAGGCTTTTGACGCGGTTATCAATCCGCCCCAAGGTGCGATTCTGGCGGTGGGTGCCGGCGAGCAACGGCCCGTCGTCAAGAACGGCCAGTTGGCCGTCGCTACCGTGATGAGCTGCACGCTGTCGGTGGATCACCGGGTCATCGATGGTGCGCTCGGAGCCCAATTCTTGGCGGCCTTCAAGCCGCTGCTCGAGAATCCGTCGCTGATGCTGCTGTAGGCTAGTTCCTAGAGGCCGTTCCCTGGCGCCTTTTCGCGGACGGGCTTAGGGTCGCGGCAGTCCGCATGTTGGGTTTGCAGATTGCGTGACATCACCAAGCCACTGCGCCACAATCCGGCCAATTGACAAGAAACCACAGGGAAGCCCGATGGAACTTTACGAGGTGATGCGGACCACCTTCGCCGCCCGCGATTTCACCGACGAGGATGTTCCGGATTCCGTCCTCTATGAAATTTTCGATAACGCCCGGTTTGCTCCGTCGGGCGGCAACCGCCAGGGCAATCACGCCGTTGTCGTGCGCGACCTCGCCACCAAGCAAGCACTCTCCAAGTTGGCCGAGCCGGCGGCAAAGCGCTATACGGCGCAGCGGGCGGCCGGGGAAAGCCCCTGGAACACGATCATTCCGACCAAGCTCACGGAGAAGGAGATCGACGCGACGGAGCCTGCGCGGCACCTGACCAGCACCTTTGTCGAAGCGCCGGTCGTCCTGGTGTTCGGGGTGGACCTGCGCGTCGTCGCGTCCATGGACGCCTTCGTTCCCCGCGTCGGTGTGATCAGCGGCGCCAGCATCTATCCCTTCGTCTGGAACGTGCTGCTGGCTGCGCGTAATGTCGGCTACGGTGGCACCATTACGACCTTGACCAGCGCCGAGGAGCCGAAAGTGCAGGAACTGCTCGGCTTCCCGCCTCATGTCGCCGTCGCCGCCGCCGTGCCGCTCGGCAAGCCGGTAAAGCAACTGACCAGGCTGAAACGGCGACCGGTTGAGGATATCGTGAAACTTGAGCGCTTCGACGGCGCGCCGCTGAAGGGGTAGAATAATGCGCATTGGCGTCGCCTTTCTGGGCCCCGACCAACAACAACTGACGCGCGCCCATCTGTGCGAGGGTGCAAGAGCGGTGGAGGCAGCCGGCTTCGATGGTCTCTGGTTTTTTGACGCGCTCGGCCGCGGCCATATCCACCCTGACCCATTGATCGCGCTCACCTTGGCGGCAAGCGCGACCGAGCGGATCGAGGTTGGCACCTGCATCATGCAAGTGCCGTTGCGCCGCCCCGTGGAACTCGCGCATCGCGTGCTGACGGCCCATCTCCTCTGCGAAGGCCGGTTTTCCTTCGGCGTTGGCGCAGGCTCGACCAAGACGGATTTCGACTTTGTCGGCGTGGATTTCGACAAGCGCCTCAGTATGCTCAGCGAATCGCTGCCGCTGATGCAAAAGATCTGGCGCGACGAGGAAGTGAACGGCACCCGCATCGCCGCCTGGCCGGCGGCGAAAGGCGGGCCGCCGATCCTGATCGGTTCCTGGGCGGGCAAGACCTGGATCCCCCGCGCGGCGACGGAATTCGATGGCTGGATCGCTTCCGGGGCACGCTCGACCTTCAACAAGCTTAGGGATGGCATCGCCCTCTACCGGGAGCATGGCGGCAAGCGGGCCATCGTCACCAATATCAAGGTGGACCTGACCGCGCCCACCAAGGACATGCCGGACGACGGGCCGTTCCATCTCTGCTGCGATATGAAAACAGCTCAGGAACGCTTGCAGCGGATCGTCGATCTTGGCTACGACGACGCGATTTTCGTGCTGCCGAACCATCAGGCCGCCGCTCTCGATCAACTCCGGGAGTTGACAGGGAAGTAAGGTGGGGATGCTTGCCCGCCTGGCCAGCGCGGTCTAACACGCACGCAATGCGCCCCCATCGGAGACCAGAAACGCCATGAACCTTTCCCGTCTGCTCGCTGCCCGTGCTGAAGCCGCCAACCCACTCCGCGTCGGCCTGATCGGCGCAGGTAAGTTCGGCTCCATGTTTCTCTCCCAGGCGCGGCGGACGAGGGGCATGCATGTCATGGCAGTGGCCGACTTGAACGTAGATCGGGCCAAGGCTTCGCTCGACAGTGTGCACTGGCCGGCGGAGCAATACGCGGCAGCGTCGTTCGAGGAGGCGCGCACCTCGGGCGGCTGCCACGTCACCGATGACGCCATGGCGCTGATCGCGGCGCCGGGCATGGAAGTGGTCATTGACGCGACGGGTTCTCCGGCCGCCGGTATCTGCCACGCATTGGAGGCGTTTCGCCTCGGCCGGCATATGGTCATGGTCAACGTCGAGGCGGACGTTCTGGCCGGCCCGCTCTTGGCGAAGAAGGCGCGGGAGGCGGGCGTGGTCTACTCCCTTGCCTATGGCGATCAGCCCGCCCTGATTGCGGAACTGGTGGATTGGGCGCGCACGGTCGGCTTCGAGGTGATCGCAGCGGGCAAGGGCACGCGCTACCAGCCGCATTTCCACCAGTCGACCCCGGCCACAGTGTGGAATTATTACGGCATCGGAGAAGAACGGGCGCGCTCGAACCGGCTCAACCCGCAGATGTTCAACAGCTTCATCGACGGCACGAAGTCCGGGATCGAGATGGCGGCGGTGGCGAACGCTACCGGCCTTTCGGCACCCAAAGCCGGTCTGTCCTTTCCGGCGGTGGGCTCGGGTTCCCTCGCCAAGGTGCTGATCCCAAAAGATGCGGGCGGCATGCTGGAAGGCCGTGGCATGGTGGAGGTAGTGGCAAGCGAGGAACGGGATGGGCCGACCCTGCCGGACCACATCCGTTGGGGTGTCTATGTCACCTTCGATGGCGAGACGGACTACGTAAAAGAATGTTTCAGCCAATACGGCTTGGTGACGGACGCGACTGGCCGCTACTCGGCCCTCTGGCGGCAGTATCACCTGATCGGTCTGGAGCTGGGTGTCTCCGTCGCCAGCGCCGGGCTGCGCAACGAGCCGACCGGCAGCCCTGACGGCTTCCGGGCGGATGTGGTTGCGACGGCCAAGTTCGACCTGAAGGCGGGCGACGAATTGGACGGCGAAGGCGGCTACAAGGTGTGGGGCAAACTGATGCCAGCCGCTGACTCCCTGCGCTTGGGGGGCCTGCCGATCGGCTTGGCACACGGCGTGACTCTGAAGCGCGATATCGCTCAGGGCGAACCCGTCTGCTGGGATGACGTGACGTTCGATGTCGACGATACGACCGTGGTCTTCCGCCGGGAGATGGAGCGCGCCTTCTCGTAAGGCGGCGTCGCCTGGTTGGCAGGACCACGGGCCACCGCCACGGCGGCAAGCCGGAAAGCGGGATAGTCTCGATTGCCGTGACGGATGCGAAGACGGCCAACCGTGCCTTCTCCCCTTCGACGCCAGGCAGCAGCAGTCAGGCGTCGGCCGTCGGTCATATAGCGCGGATCAATTCGCTCTTGCAGTCCTAAGTCGCTTCAAGCCCCCGTCGGAACATTCCGTGCTCTGTCCAGGGGCCTTGCGAAGCGCCAAAAGACCATTCGGTGCGTTCCACGACGGTAATTGCCTGCAAAGGAAGCGCTCTCGGAGCGCTGCTGCCTCGCAGCGGAAACGGCGGGCGTCGGGCCGGCAGGGTCGCCTAATCCCGATCGGCGCCCCCTGCCTAATGGCGGATTATTTGACGCCTTCGACCCCTGGCACGTACCAGTCCATGCCGAGCAGCATTTTGT
>CAYYSC010000285.1:4005-4846 GCA_964474065.1 uncultured Rhodospirillales bacterium
CTACGAGCTCGCGGGCGCCCATGAGCGGCGCTTGTTTGATGATTTCGCGAAGTAACCGCTTGCCAATGCCGAGCCCGCGAAAGTTGGCTCGGTGCTCACGACGGAAGAGTCGCTTTCGCTCGATGATTTTGTCGTCCGCGACTTCTCCTGCCGGAATTCGAATCTCCCCGGCCTGGTCACGAATCGGACCGGTGAAAGGATGCATATCGCCCGCCTTGATCGCAGTAATCGTTTCGTCGGCCAACTGGCGGACGTCTTCCGCCACCGCATCGCCGTAGGGAGCCATTTCCACCAGGCCGCTCGCGAGACCGCCCCAGGTGTCCGTGCTTTCCCAGGTCCCGTTCAAGACACGCCGAGTGCGCTCAACATAATAGCTGTTCCAATTGTCAACGATCGCGGTCAACTGGGCATTCGGTGCAAAGGACCTCATATCGCTCGCCTGACCGAACGCATAGACGCCTCGCTGCTCGGCGACCTGCAGCGCTGCCGGCGAGTCGGTGTGCTGGACGATGATATCCGCGCCCTGGTCGATCAGCGCCTTGGCGGCGTTGGCTTCCTTGGCCGGGTCGTACCATGAGTTTATCCAGACAACCTTGACCGTCGCGTCCGGTCGTTCGCTCTGCAACGCGAGCGTGAAAGCGTTGATCCCGCGGATGACTTCAGGAATGGGATGGGCAGCGACGTAACCGATGACGTTGGTCTTTGTGGCTTCGCCCGCAACGATGCCCGAAAGGTAACGGGCCTGGTACATACGTCCGAAGTAGGTTCCCACATTGTCGGCCCGCTTGAAGCCGGAACAGTGCATGAAGGTCACGTCAGGGTGCCTCTTGGCTGTTTCCTG
>CAYYSC010000286.1:0-4844 GCA_964474065.1 uncultured Rhodospirillales bacterium
TTTCGGCCCGCAGCGCCAACAAGGTACTGCTGCTGGAAGCCTGGATCGACACGCCGCACGGCAACATTCCGACCGAAGTCCACAACAGCTACCCTGGCACGGTCTATTTCGATCCGCGTTTCCACTGGAGCGAACTGCGAGTCTCGACCCAGATGCGCGAGCACAACCGCCCGGACGCGCCGCCCCCGCCTGTGCGCAAATACGAGCAGGCACGGGTGATGGGTGGCGGTTCCTCTATCAACGGCCAACTCCTGAACCGCGGCTCGCCCAACGACTACGACGACTGGGGCCGCCAGGGCGCCGAGGGCTGGAGTTGGGAGAAATGCTTTCCCTACTTCAAGAAGGTGGAGCGCGACATGGACTTCGACGGGGAATACCACGGTCAGAATGGCCGCATCCCCGTCCGCCGCCTTTTCCAGGAGGATTGGTCCGGTCACGCCCATGCTGTCGCCCGGACCTGGGACCAGATGGGTTTCCCCTACCTGCCGGACCAGAACGGCAAATGGGAGGACGGCTACTTTCCGATCACCATTTCCAACGTCTACGACCGCCGCGTCTCCGCCGCCATCGGCTACCTGGACCCGGCGACGCGCCAGCGCCCGAACCTGACCGTGCAGGCGGAAACCCAGGTGTCGGAGATCCTGTTCGACGGGCTGCAGGCCACCGGCGTGAAAGCCGTGCACAAGGGCGAGACGGAGGAGTTCCGGGCGAAAGAGGTGATTCTCTGCACCGGCGCCATTCACTCGCCGGCTCACTTGATGCGCAACGGCATTGGGCCGGCCGGGCACTTGCGGGACCTTGGTATTGAGGTGCGGCATGCGTTGCCCGGTGTCGGCCAGAACCTCATGGAGCATCCGGCCATCGGCCTCGCCGCCTTCCTGCCGCCGCAATACCGGCTGGAGAACCGTATCAAGCGGCACATCCATGTGGGCCTTCGCTATTCCTCTAACATCGGCGACGCCCCACCCGGCGACATGTTCATTATTCAGGTGGCGAAGAGCGCATGGCACGGTGTCGGCTGGCGACTCGGCTCGCTGCTGATGTCGGTCTACAAGTCCTATTCGACCGGAGAGGTGAAGCTGGCCAGCCGTAACTGGCGCGACGAGCCGATTGTGGATTTCGAGCTTTGCAGCGACCGCCGCGACCTTGACCGGATGTGCGATGCCTTCCGCCGCTCCATCCAGGTCTACAAGCATTCCAACATGCATGGCGTGATCGAGACGCCTTTTCCGGCGGCCTATTCCGACAAGGTAAGGGCGATCAGCGTGGTGACTCCCCGGAACAAGTGGCTGACCCGCGCTGCCGGATGGGCGATGGACAGCAATCGGGCGTTGCGCGACTACATGATCAAGAATGTGATCGCCGAGGGGCCGAGCGTGGACGAGATGGAGCGCGAGCCAGACGTGCTTGAGCAGTTCATGCGAGAGAATGTCCACGGTATCTGGCATGCCTCCTGCACCAACCGGATGGGCGCTGATGATGATCCGATGGCGGTGACGACCGGCACCGGGCGCGTGCGGGGCATCGGCGGCCTGCGCGTCTGCGACGCGAGCATCATGCCAAGCGTGCCCTGCGCCAACACCAACGGACCGACCCTGATGACGGCGGAGAAGATCGCGGACCACATACTGGCGGGAGAATAGCGGCCTTCTAGGCGAACGGAACCGAAGAAGATAGAGTTGTTCCATCTGTCCCGAACGGAGCCTGCTCATGTCCGGCATTGTCATCATCGGCGGCGGGCTGCACGGGTGCAGCACGGCCTATCATCTTCTGCTTCGCGAGCCGGGGCTTTCCGTCACCATCGTTGAGCGAGATCCCACCTATGAGCGTGCGGCGTCCGCTCGCTCACATGCGGGCGTCCGGGTGCTGTTCAGCCAGGAAGAAAATCTGCGCATGTCCCAGTACGGGCACGAGTTCTATGGCAATTTCGCCGAGCTTTGCGCCGTCGACGACGAGCCTGCGCATCTGGACTTCTGGCGCCAGGGTTATCTGTTCCTGGCGAACAAGCCGGAAGAGGCCGCAGTGATGGAGTCAAACCACGCCTTCCAACGTCGCATGGGGTGCCACACGCAATTGCTCGATGCGTCTGCGCTGAAAGCTCTCTTCCCGGTGATGCGCACGGAGGACGTGGTCTGCGCCAACTATTCGCCCAATGACGGCTGGACCGACCCCTACGGCGCGCTTACCGGCCTGCGCCGTAAGGTGCGGGCCATGGGGGCGGCCTACGTTCAAGGCGAGGTGACCGCCCTGGAGACGCACCAGGGCCTGATCCGGGGCGTGCATCTGGCGGAGGGAACCCGCCTCGCCGCCGATACGTTGGTGAACAACGCAGGCGCCTGGGCGCATCAGGTCTGCGCCATGCTGGGGTTCGACATTCCGGTTCGGCCACTGCATCGCCCGACCTTCTATTTCGAGCCGCAAGACCCGATGCCGAAGCTGCCGCTGACGATCGACGGCCAGCCGTGCTCTTACCGGCAGGAGGGGAGGGGCTTTATCACCGGCGCGACAAACTTCGCCCGGGCCGGCGATTTCTGCTGGGAGCCGGACCACCGCGAGTTCGAGGAGACTATCTGGCCGCGCATCGCCCACCGCAATCCCTCGTTCGAGGCCGTGAAGCTGCGCAATGCCTGGGCGTGCCACTACGCGTACAACGGGTTCGACGGCAACATGCTGGTCGGAAACTGGCCCGGTCAGCCGGAAAACTTCTATCTGGCGACCGGCTTTTCCGGTCACGGCCTCCAGCATGCTCCCGCGACCGGTCGGGCGATGGCCGAGTTAATCCTGGACGGACGCTTCGTTTCCCTTGATCTCGATCGCTTCCACGCCCGCCGCGTTGTGGACGGCCGCCGGGAGCCCGAACAGGGTGTGAAGGCCTGAAGCGTCCATCCATTCGTCCATCCCTTGCCGACGGGTTGACTTTGGCAGGATCGACCAAAGCTCTGGATGATGACATGGATTCACCCCAGTATTAGGGATCGAAGCGGATGCGCCTGCTGAATAAACTGTCAGGCGGGTTGCGCCGCGTACTCCATATCCTCGCCCGGCCGGTACGGGGCACCCGTGGCGCCGGTCCCATCATCATTCAAAGATATCGCGGCTACGGCACGCGCAACCGCATCTTTCTAATGGGCCGCGTACTGCGTCAGCCGGGCACACCGAGCCACGCACCCGAGACCCAGTTGCGTCGCGACTTTTGGGATGTGTTGCGGCGATTCGTGCGCTGGGGCGCGGGCGGACGGGAGGTGATCGCCACGATCGCCGGCGCGGAGCAACGCGTCGTCACGGACTCTCATGGTTATTTTCGTGTGAACATGGCGGTGGACCTGCCGCCGTCCCGCCGGCTCTGGCATGAGGTGCATCTGCGCCTGGCAGATGACCCGGCAGAAGACACGGAAGCGGTCGCGACGGTCTATATCCCGCCGGAGACGGCCCGCTTGGTCGTGATCAGCGACATAGACGATACGATCATGGACACGGGGGTCGCCAGCAAGCTGACGATGATGTGGCGGCTGTTCGTCCAAACCGCTCATGCGCGCGTCGCCTTTCCCGGCATCGCCGCCTTTTGCCGTGCGCTGCATCACGGCGTTTCCGGGCAGGCGCTGAACCCGATGCTGTATGTTTCCCGGGCCCCTTGGAGCATTTATGAGGTGCTGGAAGAGTTCTTCCGGATCCACCGAATTCCGGTCGGGCCAATCCTGTTTCTGCGCGAATGGGGGCTGACCTTGCAGCATCCGCTGCCGCGGCGCGCGAAAGGTCACAAACAGGAGTTGATAACGGAGATGCTGGCGCTCTATGGCGAAATGCCCTTCATCCTGATCGGCGACAGCGGCCAGCGCGATCCGGAGATCTATGCCGATATTGTTGGTGCGTATCCCGGCCGCGTGCGTGCCGTTTACATCCGAAATGTGAGCCGCGGTGCCAAGCGCGAGCGGGATATCGAGGCTCTTGCAAAGAAAGTCGCGGAAGCGGGCAGCAGCCTGGTACTTGCTGCGGACACCTTCGCCATGGCCGAGCACGCGGCAATTCATGGCTTTATCTCGTCCGCGGCCTGCGAGGAAGTCCTGGCTGAAAGAGAGGCGGAGTCGGGAACGTCCGAAAAGCCCGGGCCCACCCGCGTAGTCGAACAGCCCTCGGAGCGGGACACGGCGGAGGCAGTCGAGCAGGGAGCTCTCCGGGAATCTCTTGCTGAAAAGATTAAGGAAGGCACGCCGCCCAACCTCGCCGTCGAGCCGAAGGGCAGGGGAAGCTAGCGCCTAAGCTTGTGCCGTTGTTCCAGCGGGCACCCTTAACGTCCCCGTTCACCGAGCTTGCGCATCTCGGCAAGCCAGCCCTCGCGCTTCGCCTGGCCGGCATGGGCGACCATGCCGTACAGGCTTTCCCGAACCGGTTTGATTCCGCAGAACTTCAGCACGTTGCGCTCCAGGCTTTTCAGGCTGTGCGCGCCATAATACCATCGATACGCGAGAACTGGCATGCCCATGGTTACGACCACCCGGGCCGAGCGCCCCTTCAGCCGGCCGATCGGCCACTTGCCGCTGTAGTCAATGGCGAAGGCCGGGCGCAATGTCTGCTCCAGCAGCGCCTTCACCGCCGCCGGCATCGTGCCCAGCCAGAGTGGATAGACCAGCACCAGATGCTCCGCCCAACCGACCAGTTCTTGCGCCTGCTGCGCGAATTCCGGAACCGCGTCGCTTCGAAACTCAGCCTCGGATCGCAATAAGGGCAGATTCATTCCTGCCACGCCTAGCCGCCGGATGTTGTGCCCGCCAGCCTGCGCGCCATCGGCATAGGCGTCGGCCAAGGCATGGCAGAGCCGTTCTGGCTCCGGGTCGGGGTGACCGTCA
>CAYYSC010000287.1:0-4840 GCA_964474065.1 uncultured Rhodospirillales bacterium
CAATGCTTGGTTCGACCGCGTTCGCGATGGCGAGTTCCGGCGCGTCATGACGATTGCCTTGCGTCACCGCTACACAACCATTGCAACCGCCCTCGCGGTCCTGATCCTATCCATCGGCCTGATCGCCGGCGGACGCGTGGGCTTCACCTTTTTTCCAACGCCTGAAGTCGACGTGATTTTCGGGAACGTGAAACTGGTTCCGGGTTCCAGCCGGGAGGAGGTCCGCGAGGCGTTGCAGAAGATGGAGCAGGCCGCTTACGACACGGCAGAGGAACTGGCGCCAGACACCAAGCTGATCCATTCGACCGTTGGATATGTCGGTACGCATCTAGGGTCGCAGGGCCCCGGCGGGGTGGCGCAGGGCGAGACATACGGCTCGGTATTTCTTGAATTGATCCCGTCAGAGGAGCGTGACGTGCGCACCTCGACCTTTGTGGAAGGTTGGAAAGAACGCGTGCCTGCCATTGCGGGAATAGAAAGCCTGACCTTCCCTCCCGTCGGCGCCGGGCCGCCGGGGCGGGAGATCGATATTCGCCTGTTTGGCGGCGAGCCGGACATTCTGAAACAGGCAGCCTACGAGGCCGCCGACTTGGTTAACGCCTATCCCGGCATTTCCGATTTGGAAGACACGCTGCCCTACGGCAAGGAAGAGATTATCCTGAACCTGACGCCCACCGGCAGGGCATTGGGCTTTACGACCGAAAGCGTCGGGCGCCAGGTCCGCAACGCCTATGAGGGCGCCATCGCCAAGCGCTTCGCACGAGAGGACGAGGAAGTGCTGGTGCGTGTGCTCATCGATGAAGAAGCGCTGGAGAATCAGGCGCTGGAAGATCTCTACCTGCGGGGGCCAACGGGAGCCGAAGTGCCGTTGGGAGAGATAGTCACGACCGAAACGAAACGCGGCTTCGCCACCATCCGCCGGCAGGACGGTTTCCGGGAGGTGGCGGTAGCCGGGGAAGTGGACGAAAATGTCACCACCGGCCAGGATGTCCTGGACGCGCTGACGCCGGATCTCGAAGTCCTGGCCGAAAAGTATGGCTTGCAGTACCGCTTCGCCGGCAAGGCCGAGGAACAGGCGCAAACTTTCGGTGATATGAAGATCGGCGCCGTTACCGGGCTGGCGCTGATCTATATCATCCTGGCCTGGGTATTTGGCAGCTACTGGTTGCCATTATCGGTTATGGCGATCATCCCCTTTGGCATGATCGGTGTGAGCTTTGGCCATCTCCTGATGGGTTACGACCTGACCTTCCTTTCGATGGTCGGGATGCTTGGACTTTCGGGCATTCTGGTGAACGACTCCATTGTGCTGATCTCCACGATCGACCGCCGCCAACAGGAAGGAATGGATCTGCATCAGGCGATCATCCAGGGCTCCTCCGAACGATTGCGGGCTGTCCTGCTGACTTCTTTCACGACGATCGGCGGCCTGACGCCGCTGATGTTCGAGACCAGTCTGCAGGCCCAGTTTTTGATTCCGATGGCCATCACGATCGTTTTCGGATTGGCGATTGCGACCGCATTGGTGCTGGTGATTGTTCCATCCTTGGTAGCGATTGGTGCGGACATTCGCGATGGAACAACGAAAATGCTATCCCTGGTTAAGGGCCGGCGGCAGCCGGAGGAGCGTCCCGCCGAATGACCGATGACAGCCTGAGCCGTGCCCTTGCCGACTGGATCATGGAATCGGCGCTCAACGGCGCGAGCATGACGTCGTTAGTAGAAGGGGCAGCCAACAGGGTGTTGGGGAACGGCGTACCGCTGCGCCGGGCGCATGTGACCTTTCGGACGCTGCATCCGTCGTTCGAGTCCGTGTCGCTGGTTTGGCGGCGGGAGGAAGGGGTGTTTAGCCAAGAATTCGTGCACGGCAGCGCCATGCACAACGGGTGGACCCAAAGCCCGTTCGCTTTCATGATCCAGAACGGTACAAAGTACTTGCGCCGGCGCCTGACGGGTGAGAGCGCAGTTTTGGATTTTCCCGTGTTCGAAGAGTTTGTGGAAGAAGGTTTTACCGACTATTTCGCGGTGACCGTACCGTTCGACAGCCGCGAGATTGCGCTGGCCGGCAATCGCCCGGACGGTATCGCTACCTCCTGGATCACCGACCGCGCCGGCGGTTTCTCCGACGCACACATCGCAGCCCTTCAGCACTTGGTGCCGAGGCTCGCGGTGGCCTGCAAGCTTGCAATCCGGGAGCAGATTGCCCGCAATGTTGCCAACGCCTACCTGGGGAACAGCGCCGGTCAACAGGTTCTCAACGGGCATATCCGGCTCGGCGATTACGAGACGATCAATGCGATCGTCTGGTTTGCCGACCTGCGCGACTCCACCGGACGCCTCGAGCGGCTGGGAATGGAGCGCTACCTCGCGCTTCTAAACGGCTTCCTGGAATGCGCCGCGGGCGCGGTACAGGTGGAAGGCGGCGAGATCCTCGCCTACCCGGGGGACGCAGTCCTCGCCATTTTCCGGAACGAAGAACCGGCCCAGGCTGCTGAGGCAGCACTCGTTGCAGCGGCGGAGTTCCGGCGGCGGTTGTTCGACGTGAACGCCAATTTGGCAGAGATGGGGCAGGATACACTCGAAGCAGGCCTTGCCGTGCACCAGGGAGAGATCGCCTTCGGCAATATTGGCACCGGCGGCCGCCAAGCGTTCACGGTGATCGGCCCGGCAGTCAATGTGGTTAACCGCTTAGAAGCCATCACCAAGACAGAGAGCCACCCGGTTGTCCTGAGCGCCGCGGTCGATGGTCTGCTGCCGCCGGACGCGCCCCCGCGGCACCAACTCGGCGGGCGGCAGGTGAGGGGGAGCGATGCACCCATCGGAGTCTTCGGCATGGAGGACAGCGGACTGCTGCGGTTCCGGGCGCCACCTGGATATGCAGAGACAGTGCTAGAGCCCCTTTCGGCAACCCTGGAGACGGCCTACAACAAGGCCGGAAGCGCTCAAATGACAATGTCGAGGAAATCCTCATGATCTCGCTAACCCGAAAACAAATGTTCATTACCGGCGCTGCCAGCGGAATCGGCGCCGCGACGGCCAAGCTCTTAGCGGAAGCCGGCGCATTCGTGATCGCATCCGACGTCAACGGGGAAGGCTGCACGGCTACGGTAGAGGCAATCCGGGCTGTGGGCGGGCAGGCGGAGGCTCACGTCTTGGATGTCTGTGATCCGGATGCAATCAACGATTTGGCCGTCCTCATTACGGCGAAACATGGCGCCATGGACGGGGTGATCAACGTTGCCGGTTGGGACAAGGCGATGCCCTTCATGGACAATTCCCCCGAGTTCATCGAACAGATAGTTCAGTTGAATTATTTGGGCCAAGTGCGCGTCTGCAAAGCGTTTCTTCCGCCGATGATCCAGGCGGGGAAGGGCTCAATCGTCAACGTGGCGAGCGATGCGGGTCGCGTCGGCAGCCTTGGCGAGACGGTTTACGCAGGCGCGAAAGGGGGCGTCATAGCATTCTCCAAATCACTCGCCCGCGAAATGGCGCGGCATGGCATCACCGTCAATAGCGTCGCCCCTGGCCCGACCGATACCGCCCTCTTGGCAGACCAGCCCGAGCGTATCCGAGAGGGGCTGAAACGCGCCATTCCGCTCCGCCGTTTTGCCCGGCCCGAGGATATCGCGGACGCCGTCCTGTTTTTCGCAAGCCCGCGGGCCAGCTACATCACCGGCCAAGTCCTGAGCGTCTCGGGCGGGCTCACCATGAACGGCTAGCCGCATGTCCGACGTTGGAGCATTGATGGTCTTTCGCCGCCCGACCCTCACGACTTCGATTTGGGGTTTGATCTGCTTGGCAATCCTGCTTGCTCTTGGCTTCTGGCAACTCGAACGGCGGGAGTGGAAGCAGGATTTGATCGCTACGCTGGAGACGCGCTTGGCAAAACCGGCTGTTCCGTTGCCCGACGAGTTGTCATCCGAATGGCTGTACCGGCCTGTGCTGGTGGAGGGGGAGGTCGCGTCAGACCAATGGTTCCGGTTTCCTGGCCGCAGCGTGGACGGAGAAGTTGGGGACGTCCTGATGCTTCTGGTTCGCCTGCCGGACGGGCGGCTGGCAGTTGTCCAGCATGGCGCGATCGGCTTTGGTGCGGAATTACCGCCGCTACCATCGGGCGTGGCGAAAGAGGGTATTGTTCGTGATCCTCCGGAAGCGGGCTTGTTCACGCCCGATAACGACCCGGAAGACAATGAATGGTACTCCGTTGCTCCGGAAGCGATGGCGGCCGCCGCAGGGCTGCCGGATGCGCCGGTGCTGGATTACTACTTGGCGTCAGCCGACTGGCGGCCGCATCTGCCGAACAACCACCTTGAATACGCGATCACATGGTTCTCGTTTGCCGGAATTTTTGTCATCATATTCGCGCTGTTTCATCGTCGACGCGCAAAATAGGAGAAGGTTGATGTCAACCCCGCTCGCCCGCCCTATCACGGAAGATGAAATCCGTACCTACGAGGAGACCGGCGTCGTCCACTTGAAAGGACTGTTCGACCAAGCCTGGATCGATCATCTGCGTGAGGCGATGGAATACGCGCTGATCCACCCGGGTAAGCTGGCCCACAATCTCAGCCATGATGATCCGAAGGGCAAATTCATTTCTGAGACTTTTCTGTTTCACCAACATCCCGGCTTCCGGGAGTTCGTGTTTCAGTCGCCTGCGGCCGAGATTGCAGCCCAGGTGATGCGCTCGACCAAGGCGAACATCGTGTTCGATCAGCATTTGGTAAAGGAGCCGGAAACTGAGCAGCCGACCGTGTGGCACCACGATCTAACGTATTGGCCAATCCGTGGCAACCAGGTTTGCACTCTCTGGCTAGCACTGGATCCCGTGCGCGAAGAG
>CAYYSC010000288.1:0-4487 GCA_964474065.1 uncultured Rhodospirillales bacterium
CTCGCCTTCCTGAAGCAGCGCACTGACACCGAGCGACATGCGACGTAACGTGCGCAGGCGGGCGACCAGTTGGCCGAAGGTTAGCTGCACGCGCTCGTCGTCGCTCTCCTCCATCACCCGGACCGCTTCCTCCAGGATGATCGTGGTGGAGAGGAAGCGCTCCGGACCGGCGCGTTCGATGGCAAGTTCGCTGGTGACTTGCTTCCAGCCGTCGCCTTCGTTCCCCAGCAGGGCGTCATCGGGTACGAACACGTCCTCGAAAAGCGTTTCATTGAAGTGGCTTTCGTTGGCGATGTTCTTGATGCCCCTGATGGAAATGCCGGGCGAAGAGAGGTCGACCAGGAACTGGGAAAGCCCCTCGTGCTTCTTGCCGTCCTGCACCGGCGAAGTGCGGACGAGCGCGATCATGTAGTGGCAGATGTGTGCGCCGGAGGACCAGATTTTGGCACCGTTGATCACCCAGCCGCCGTCGACTTTCTTGGCGCTGGTGCGCACGCTGGCGAGGTCCGAGCCGGAACCGGGTTCGCTCATGCCGATGGCGAAATAGCAGTCTCCCTTCGCGATGCGAGGCAGGATGTCCTTCTTTTGCTCCTCGGTGCCGTAACGCAGCAGCAATGGGCCGCTCTGCCGGTCTGCGACCCAGTGCGCGGCCACCGGGGCGCCCGCGGCCACCAGTTCCTCCGTGATCACGTAGCGGTGCAGCATGGTTTTTTCGTGGCCGCCGTATTCCTTCGGCCAAGTGACAGCGAGGTAGCCTTGTTGGCCCAGCTTGCGGCTGAACTCCGGCGACAGGCCGGAACCCCAGCAGTCAGCAATCGGCGTGAAGCCGCCGCTGGCCCGTTCCTCCCGAAGGAAGGTGCGGATGTCCTGGCGCAGCGCCTCCACGTCATCGGGGAATTCCATTCTGGGAAAGCGGAAACCGTTGCCAGCCATGGGTCAGGGTCCTTGTTATCGGTCGGAATCAAATTGCGAGCCAGTATGACGAAATGCGCGCTTATCGTCTACGCGGGGGACTTTACGGCGGATGACGGGTCCGCCTTGGCGGAGCAAAAAAGGGCCGGGTCATCGTGACCCGGCCCAGTCAGGACAGCGCATGGAACAGCGGGGTAACAAACTACATGCACTGGCCAATCGTGTAGTCGGCGATGCGCGAATAGAGGAAGTCCTCGTTCGTCATGCTCGAGCTGTTCAGGAATTTCTGATAGTAATAGGAAGGCGTCGGGTAGGAGCTGAGGCCGGGAATAATCCGCTCGGATTCCTCAATCATTTCCTTGGGCGGAAGTTTGATAACGAGCGTATCGAGCGTGCTTTCGACCAAGTCCAGGTTTTTGACACGATCGGGGATATGAGCCAGGTCTTTGCACTGGTCTTTCATTTCGTCCACGGTTTTGGGGCGGGAATTCGGATCTTTCGCCCATTGAGCGATCTTCTTGCCGAAGCCGACATAATCCAGGACGGTAACGCGAGAGATGGTCATCGGGGTTCTCCAGACAGGGTCTTCGCCGCATCGAACGGCAGCTTGGCGTACGATAGCCGGTTACACGAGCGGCAACTGCCGGTATTCCAGCGGCGCCCAGGCGGCCAGGGTTTCCAGCAGCGCCGTCATCGTATCCGGCACCGCTCCATCAAAGGCGACGCTGGCAGCGGCCTGCAGATGATGGTTGCGTTCGTAGTCTTCGACCGCGGCGCTCTGGGCGCGGAAGAACACTTCGCCGACGATCAGCGAGCCAATCGGCCCCAGGCGGCATCCCTTGGCCGGACCGGCCCAGGCTTCCAGCAGCACGAACAGGGTGAGCGGCGGCGAGCCGGCAAGTTCCCGGACTTCTCCGGGAGACAAACCGGCATCGCACAACCACCCCACTAACTTGTTATGAATGTCTTCGGCATAGGCCTCTGGATCGAAACCGTTCGGCATGATGGGCAACAGCCGGTAGGCGAGGGCGAGTGGCGTCATCAGCCCCTCCGCTTCGCCGCGGACCAGATCGCGGTAGATCAGGCCACCCGCGAGTTCCCTGCCGTCCGGTCCGTCGTGATTGGGAAACTGGTGCGTGCGGCCCAGTAACGGCACCAGGGACGGGCCGATGCGCCGGCTCGGTTGCGGGAGCCGGCCATTCGTCTCAAAGAATTTCGACCACTGCGCATACCAATCCTGGAGCAGCGGCATGTCGTACGCGCGATGCGGCAAGCCAAGGGCCAAGCTGTCAGCCAGGGTCAGCAATGAGCGCGCGTCGCGGTCGATCCCGTCATTCATTTCATAGAAAGAGCGCACCATTGAATGGCCGATGCGAAAAGCGGCGTGACTGAACTCCAGTGGCATCCCGCGCTCGCCTTCCGGGTCCGGCTCTAGCGCGCCATTTTGTACGAAGAACCGATAGACCGCAGGGTCCAGGAGGCGCCGCAGGAAATCGTTGAACACAATGCGGCGGTAGGCGAGCGTGACCGCATCGCGGGCAACACTGAACCGCAGCCGCGGGTCCTGAAGATGCGGCGGCAGCTTGGCCTTGATGCTTGGCTCGTCCAGCCGGTGGTAGACGGTGTTGTGAAGGACTGAGAACAACACGGTGATCTGGCTGATCATCACGTTGTCGTCGTTACGGCTATCCGCGGTCAGCGTTTCATGCCGCCCGTCGGCGAGGGGAGAGCGCTGCACACTGCCATCCAGCCGGTAGGGGCAGATTCCGGTGCTCGCCGCCCGCACCCGGGGAAGGTCGAGCCAGGGGTCGTCTGAAGCTGGGGCCGCGGCGTTGCGACTCCGCAACTGCCCTAACCGAAGCGTGCCCCGGTCATTCGAGCCTAGTTCGGATGAATGATACAGGTGGGGGTGGACTGTCGGTCCCAGACCGTACAGCGTTTCCAGCACCAACCGGGCGTGGCGGGCGTTGGTCCTGGCTTTTGCCGGGCCTTTGGCTTCGTCGAACGGCGTCAGATTGAAGGAAAGATCATGCGCCGCGAATTGGGCGAGGTAGGTGAAACCGGCTGGAATTTCCGGATTGTCCGTATCGACGCCGCTACTCGGTTCGGCCATCTTCACGGCCAGCTTGGAGAGCAGCGTCAGGCGCCGGGGCTCGATGCGGGCGCGCCGCGGATTCTCTGCGGCCACATGCTTGGGGAGGTCTTCCGTCTGCAGAAACAAGCGGGTCTCGTCGTCCCTCGACAAGACGCCGCCGCGCTCGCGAGTTCCCCGGAGCGGGTCACGTTCGGCCGGGCCTACAATCGACGCGCCGCGCATGTGCATCTTTGATCTCCGCTGTTCTTATTAGAACTTATGCATGCAACATTACGCAGTAGCGTCAAAGGAACGTCAAAGCCATGAAATTCCATGGGAAAAGCTGATCGTTCGAGGCCCAGGTCGGCCGCCCCGGTGAAATACCAAGCGATGCATGAGGTCAAGGCGGGCCTCGTACCCTTATATGTCTGGGCGGTAGTCGTCGCGACGGCTGTTCAGGCGTTGGGGGCGCTCGGCCACTTGGCTCTGCCGGTTCTTGCGGGAGAAGCGGCCCGGGATTTCGGGGTCGATCCAGGGCTGATCGGCGTGTATTCCGGTATTGTCTTCGCGGGTTCCGCCGTCTCCAGCCTTGCATTGGCGGGTTCCGTGCCGCGCATAGGTGTCGTCCGGGTGAGCCAGTTAGCGCTCATTTGCAGTAGCCTTGGTCTGGCACTGCTGGCGCTGGGAGAAGCTTGGTTGCTGCCAATCTCTGCACTGTTGGTCGGCGCCGGTTACGGGCCGATGACACCTTCCAGCTCCTTTTTGCTGGCGAGGATGGTGCCGGCTCGAATGATGTCACTGGTCATGTCGATTAAACAGACCGGCGTTCCCATCGGTTACGGCCTGGCCGGGCTGCTGTTACCCGCCGTAGCGATAGTGTCCGACTGGCAGACCGCGATCCTGACCGCCGCCGGCATGGCCGTGGCGCTGGCGGTGGCTCTAGTGCCGGTGCGCCGCAGGCTCGATGCCGTTCGGGGCAAGGGCCAGCCTTTCCGTTGGCGCAGCGTCCTTGCGCCGCTGGCGCTGGTGGCGCGGGTCCCCGGTTTGCGCCGTATGGCGATTTGCTCGCTTGCGTTCTCTGCGGTGCAGATCGGCATTGCCTCCTTTATGGTGGTTTACCTGGACAGCGTTGTCGGGATGGGATTGCCGGAAGCCGGCAGTATCCTGGCGATCGCCAATGCTTGCGCCATTGGAGGGCGCATTCTTTGGGGCGGGGTCGCCGACCGGATCGCCGCGCGCTGGGTGCTGGGTGGACTGGCGTTCGGCATGGCGGCAGGCGTGGCAGCGCTGATGGCGGTCACGATCGAGTGGCCGTATGTTTTAATCGCTGCCGTTGGCGTGGTCATTGGCGGCACCGTCATCTCGTGGAACGGTGTCTTTCTGGCCGAAACCGCACGCCAAGCGCCTGAGGGCGAGGTGAGCGAGGCGATGGGCGGCGTTTTGTTCGTGACCTTTACCGGCTCCGTAATCGGGCCGCCTGCGCTGACTGCGCTGCTTACGG
>CAYYSC010000288.1:4497-4825 GCA_964474065.1 uncultured Rhodospirillales bacterium
CTACATGGTCGGGTTTGGTTTGCTGGTCTGCGTCGCGTTGGCGATGGCTGCCATGTTCTTCTTCGCCCAGCCCGATTCCCATCAAGACGAAGCCTGAGCCTCCAAATCACCTCTGCGTAATCTGCAGCCGCCCATGCGGTTAACGCATGGCTGCGGGCATTGAAATCGTAAACTTGGTGATGATATTAGAGGATATATTAACCCTGGTTACTTGTTGTTGGGGACGAATGGACGACGAGGACATCATGTTTGCGGTACTGGTATCCGATGTGGCGCGCATGCTGCGGACGGAACTCGACCGCCGTGACAGGGGGCAAGGGGTGACCCG
>CAYYSC010000289.1:0-4819 GCA_964474065.1 uncultured Rhodospirillales bacterium
TGCTGCTCGACGTGACGCCTTTGTCGCTCGGCATCGAGACGCTCGGCGGCGTGTTCACGCGTTTGATCGATCGCAACACGACGATCCCGACACGGAAGAGCCAGGTATTCTCCACGGCGGAGGACAACCAGAACGCCGTGACCATTCGGGTCTTCCAAGGCGAACGCGAGATGGCGGCGGACAACAAACTGCTCGGCCAGTTCGATCTCATGGGCATCCCGCCGGCCCCACGAGGGGTGCCGCAGATCGAGGTCACCTTCGACATCGACGCGAACGGCATCGTCAACGTATCGGCGAAGGACAAGGCCACGAACAAGGAACAGACGATCCGCATCCAGGCTTCCGGCGGCCTTTCGGACGACGAGATCGAGAACATGGTCAAGGATGCCGAAGCCAATGCGGAAGCTGACAAGCAGCGCCGTGAATTGGCAGAGGTCCGCAACCAGGCTGAAAGCTTGATTCACTCGGTAGAGAAGAATCTTGCCGAGTATGGCGGCCAGATCGACCCCGCGGAAAAGTCGGCCATTGAGGGTGATCTACAGGCCTTGAAGGACGTCAAGGACGGCGAAGACGTCTCTGCGATCCAGCAGAAGGTGGAGGCGCTCACGCAGTCGTCGATGAAGCTCGGTGAAGCCATGTACAGGGCCCAGCAGCAGGAAGGCGGCGCGGAAGCCGGCGCCACCCGCGAGGGCGGCGACGCTGAGGAAGGCGTCGTTGACGCCGAGTTCGAGGAAGTCAAAGACGACAAGAACTCGTCTTAACATCGTCCGGGCGTTGACCGTGCGGTCCATGCCAAATACACCAGCAGCACCCCGGCCATCGGCCGGGGTGTTTGCATGGGCGGGACCGCGGTTTTTTGGAGTGAGGAATGCGTGACTATTACTCCGTGCTCGGTGTAGAGCGCGGCGCTGATGAAAAAACGCTGAAATCCGCCTACCGCAAGCTGGCGATGGAGTATCACCCGGACCGGAATCCGGGCGACAAGGAGGCCGAGGCGAAGTTCAAAGAGCTGAACGAAGCCTATGACGTCCTGAAAGACCCCAACTCCCGCGCAGCCTATGACCGGCTTGGTCACGATGCGTTCACCCAAAGCGCTCAGGGCGGCCGGCCCGGTGGCGGGTTCGATTTCAACACGGCGGGCGGCTTTGCCGATATCTTCGAGGAAATGTTCGGAGACATGGGAGGCCGCCGGCGGCGGGGTGGGCCTCAACGCGGCAGCGACCTCCGCTACAACATGGAAATCTCCCTGGAGGAGGCCTACACCGGCAAGCAGGCAACCGTCGACATTCCTGCCATGGCTACCTGCGAGGTCTGCCACGGCTCCGGGTCCGCGGAAGGCTCCGCACCGAAAACCTGCGCCATGTGCCATGGCGCCGGCCGTGTCCGCGCCCAGCAGGGCTTTTTCACCGTCGAGCGAACCTGCCCGACTTGCCACGGCTCCGGGCAGACCATCTCCGATCCCTGCGGCGCCTGCAACGGCCAGGGGCGCGTGCGACGCGAGAAGACATTGAACGTAAACATCCCTCCGGGAGTCGATGACGGCACCCGCATTCGTCTTTCCGGCGAGGGGGAGAGCGGCGTCCGCGGCGCTCCGAGCGGTGATCTCTATATTTTCCTGACCATCCGGCCGCACCCCGTTTTCCAGCGGGAAGACGCCAACATCTTCTGCGAGGTGCCGATCCCCATGGTCACCGCGGCCCTTGGCGGCTCGATCGAGGTGCCCACGATCGACGGCAGCCGGGCAAAGGTGACCATCCCTGCCGGCACGCAAACCGGCCACCAGTTCCGCTTGCGGGGCAAGGGTATGCCGCGGCTGCATGGCCGGGGCCACGGCGACATGTATATTGAGTCGCGGGTGGAAACGCCGGTCAAACTCACGAAACGTCAGCAGGAGCTGCTGCGCGAATTCGAGGAAGGCGGCGAGGAAGGGTCACACCCGCATACCGAAGGCTTCTTCAAGAAAGTCAAAGAGTTCTGGGAAGGCCTCGCCGACTAGAGCCGCACTGTTGGATCAGTCCTCGTTCGATTCCTGGGCCGCGACCCGGCGCGCGCCGCCGGGTCTTTGGCTGGAGCGGCCTAACAGTCTGCTGCCGTTTCTGCGCCGGCAAATCTGGCGGCCGGTGCGCAGGCATGCATTCAATGCGTTGACATGGCTGATCGGAGAATACCGGAATGGGATCGACCAGGCCCTGGATGTCCGCGAATATGGCCTGCTTCTGCCGGTGCCCGGCCTGGACCCAAACCTGGATGGCTTCACCATCCTGCATCTGAGCGATCTCCACCTGGGCCAGTTTCCCGGCCTGACCGAAGCGATCGAGCACGCGGTGAAGGACCTGCAGCCGGACGTTTGCGTGCTGACCGGCGACTACGCGCCGACGTACAAAACACGGCCGGACCATGTCCTCGCCGCGCTAAGGCCGATCCTGGAGCGGATCGATTCGCGGCACGGGTTCTATGCCACCTTGGGGAATTACGATTCGCCAGAACTTGCCGCCGCCCTGCAACACGACGGGAAATGCCGGCTCCTGATCAACGAACACGCTGCAATCCGCCATCACAGCGCCCTCGTTCATCTGACCGGGACCGACGATCCCTATCTCCAGGATAACGGGCCGATCCTGGAGGCTTTGGCGGCCCCTCGCGAAGGTTTCGGCGAAAGCTTCCGTATTGCGCTTGTCCATACGCCGGACCTTGCAGGCGAGGCCGCCGCAGCCGGATACGATCTCTACCTTTGCGGACATACCCACGGCGGTCAGATTTGTCGGCCAAGCGGGCGGCCCATTCTGAAGAATTGCAAGAAGCGCCCCGATCTGGCTTCCGGCCTCTGGCGAGAGGGGGGCATGTGGGGCTATACCAGCCGGGGCGCCGGCGTTTCCGGCATTCCCCGCCGTCACTACTGCCCGCCCGAAGTGACCATGATCCGCCTTGTGGCCGGAGCGCCACTCGCAGCATAACCTCGTCGCCGCTTTCTGGGCGGCTCCTGCTAAACGGGCCTTGCGAGCATTCTCCGGTTCGCCGCCGCACGGCGCAGGGAAAACCGGGAACTGACGCAAGCGGCAAACCGCCTATTCCGGCAATTGCGCCGTCAGTTCTTCAAGGCGTTCCTCTGCAGCTTCTTTCGTCTCGATCGACTCCTGAAGCTTCCGGCGGCTGCACTGGATATATTCCTCCATTTTTACGACATACTCACGGATGTCAGACACGCAACGCTTTTGCCCGCCGGGCCTAAGGTCGCCTACCTGTTCCAGACAAAAAGGCTTCAACGGTTCGTTGCATAATATTTGAGCGCCCGCGGGGGATATTCCAAACACTCCCAAAATAACCGCAAAAGTAAGTGCAATATTACGGAAATGCCCGCCTATCGACTTGAAATGCAATCTGCCGGACTTCCCTTTAATCAAGGGAAAGCGCTTGCAAGAATTGCGTACCATTGCATTAGGTCCCGTACCAAGGAATTGGGGAAAGGCTGCCGTCTCGCTGTCCAATTTGGTTAGAGTAACGCGACGGCTACCTTCACGAAATCATTAACTGACCTTTTGACGCTTGGCCCTAGCGCCACACATCCCGGAGAAAGATAGCACCGCTCTCATCTTCAAAAAACGAATTGGCCCGGGAGCCGGTTACATTCAAGTCCGGACACGGCCCGCCGCTCGCCGGAAGCCGGCGGTTCTGCCGAAGCCGATACGCAGCAACGGCGCTAAGCCAGTTCCGAGCGGACTCTCGGGAACACCTCTTCCGCGAGCAGATGCAAGGTCTCCAGCACCAGATTCTGGGGCATGCCCGGCCATTGCACGCTCATGACCACGTGGTTCACGCCGGTCTCGCGGCCGAGATTCACCAGCCGCTCGGTGACTTCGTCGGGCGAGCCGATCAGGAAGCGGTCCTTCAGCAGTTCGTCCAGTTCCTGGCCCAGATCATTGTCGCCTTCGGGCATGGCCTTGCTCTGGCCCCAGGCGTGGTAGGTCTTGTACTTATCTTCGAGGTAGGGCCGGCAGATGCGGAGCGCCGCCTCCCGCGTCGGCGCCACGAAAACCTCCCGCCGGATCGGCAGTTCGTCCGGGAAGGGCTTGCCGAGCGCATCCAGGGCCTTCTTGTAGACGTCGACCTGACGCTTGATCGTGCTGATCGTGTTGTGCGGGTTGATGTACCAGCAGGTGCCGATGCGCGCCGCGCGCTCGATGGCCCTGTCGGCGTTGGCGCCGATCCAAATCGGCGGGTGCGGCTTCTGCACCGGCTTCAGCGGACAGGAGGCGCCGGCCAGTTCGAAATGGCTGCCCACCATGTCCACGGTCTCTTCGGACCAGAGCCGTTTGATCGCCTCCAGGTTTTCCTCGAAGCGGCGGACCTTCTGGCGGGCGTTCATGCCGAAGGCCTTGAACTCCACGTCGCGGTAGCCGAGGCCCGCGCCGAAGATCAGCTTGCCGCCGGTCATCACGTCCAGCGTGGCGAGCTGCTCGGCCAGGTCTAACGGCTTGTGCAGCGGCACCAGCACGATGCCGGCATTGATGCGCATGTCCGGCGCCTCCGCCGCCACGCGCGCCAGATAGGGCAGTTGCTGGAAATCCTGGTAGGGATAGGCGGAGAAGTGCGAGCCCTTGGTCAGCGAGGCGAAACCGAGCTTGTTGGCGGTCCGCGCCTGCTCCATCAGCTCCGCAAACCGCACCTGCATGTCGTCGCCCGCATGAAACTGGCCGCGGGTCATCAGGCCAAACTGCATCGACACTTCCTCATGACTTCGTGTGTTCCCTGCCAAGGCACCGGCCTGACCATAACAGCCCGCCGCTCCGGCTGACAGGGACCGAGCGTTCAAGCGAAAGCT
>CAYYSC010000290.1:0-4814 GCA_964474065.1 uncultured Rhodospirillales bacterium
TCCCTGCTTTGCATGCTGTCCAAGGCCAACCTGTTGCGCAGCCACGAGGTGGCACGGGTGCAGCCCCTGGTCGCCGCCCAGAATCTCGTCCCGGCATGGTGAAGAACCGCGACAGCCTCGTCTCTGCCCAATACGAGGGCTACCCCTACCCAGCCCGCAAACCGGCGGACGAGAAGAAGCGGCTGATCGAAGGATCGCCCTCGGACCTAGCCGAGATCCGGCATTACTTATTTGCTGGCGCGTTGCCGGATACCGGCGGCGAACCTTTCCGCGTTCTGATCGCGGGCGGCGGGACCGGTGATGCCGCCATCATGCTGGCCCAGCACTGCGCCAGCGCGGACTTGCCGGCAGAGATCACCTATCTCGATCTCTCCCGTGCGTCCCGGGAAATCACCGAGGCCCGGGCCAAGGTGCGCGGCCTCACCAACCTGCGCTTCGTGACGGGCTCCATGCTCGAAGTGCAACAACTCGCGCCCGGCCCCTACGACTACATCGACTGCTGCGGCGTGCTGCACCACCTCGAAGAGCCGAGAGAAGGCCTGGCGGCGCTCGTCCGGGTGCTGAAACCGTCCGGGGGCATGGGGCTAATGGTCTATGGCACTCTTGGGCGGCGTGGTGTCTACGAAACGCAGGAATTGCTGCGCGTCCTGGCCCCCGCTGACCTGCCGAGCGCCGAGCGGATCGGTCGAACCAAGCGGCTCCTGGAGAAACTTCCGAAAACCAACTGGCTGCGCCGCAACCCCTTTGTGCAGGACCACCGTACCGGTGGCGACGCCGGTATCTACGATCTGCTGCTGCATGCCCGGGACCGGTCCTACCGGGTTCGGGAGCTGGCGGCCATGCTCGCGGGCGCGGGCCTGGAGGCATCCGGTTTCATTCAACCGGCTGCCTATGCCCCGGAAACCTATGTCAACGATCCCATACTGCTGAAACCACTGGCGGATCTGCCCTTGATCGAGCGCGCCGCCGCGGCAGAAGCGCTGGCGGGTAACATGCGCAAGCATGTGGTCTACGCCGTGTCGGAGGGGCGGGCGACGGCTGCGCTGGCTTCTGTCTCGGACGCGAGCCTGGTCCCGGTCCTGCACCGGCAACCGGCGAAGCCGCTCGCCGAGGCGCTGCGGGGCGGCCGGCTGCAGGTTGGTATCGAGGGCTTCGACGCTTCCTTTCCGGTGTCGCCGAGGGCTACTGCCGTCACGGCCCGCATCGACGGTGAGCGCAGTCTGGCGACGATCGCAGCCGACCTGTGTGTAGCCGATCCGGCATTGAGTGCGGAGACGGCGCTGTGGTTGGTGCGCGATACTTTCGGCTTCCTCAACGGGCTGAACCTCGCACTGCTTCAAACCCCCGCCTGAACGCCACTCCGCGCTTGGATGCCTGTCGCTCTTGGAATATGAATGGAGACAGGATGCTACAACCTGAATTGGTGACCTGAAAACTGTCCACGAAAGTGGGGCAAGTCCATTCTCTTCCCTGATCATGACCGGCTCCGGCGGGGGTTGATGCTCACGCCGCTCTATTTCTCGACTTGGTTCGACGTACTTTTTCAGCCCGCTTCACTGCTTCGAAGGACGTGAACAACGTGTAGTCGCGAGCGGCCTCTGCCTTGCGGCATTCGTAGCAGCGCATCAGCGCCGAGCCGTGCCTGGTGGTCCTCCATAATTACCACCGAGCCATTCGGCAACGCCTCACCCGAAGCCGTTGCTTCCCATGCTGACGGGTTCAGATACGGGAAACGGGTGATTTTGCGTTCTGCCTTATCGGCAACTTGGTAGCAATCAAATTTGGCTTGATAGCCTTTTGGGTAGTCGGCCGTCTGCATCTGAGCACCTACAAGACCAATGTTCGCAAGTAAAATGACATAAAAACGGAAAAAATCATCCGCGTGAAAATTTCTCTCTTTTTTCTCATTTTCCTCCATTGTATAAAATCGTGTTAACTTATTACTGATAAGATCAACCTCCATTTCCTCAATCAATGAAATTTCATAGTCGGCGATCCCGTTCGCTACAAGCCGTGGGCGCTACCGATCGGCTGGCGTGCCTCGCGGGTTTTTCACCGATCAGAAGTTCACTCAGGTTAATGTGATGTATGTCACTGCATCATAACGTTCGCCTTGTACGACTAGCACGTAGTTAGCGGAATGGAGGCCTCCTGATGTATACACGCACGGCCGAAGGGGCTCTGGGCGGCAAGTGCGCCACTGGGTTTAACGGTGACTGGGGATGGACTGTGGCGCGCGCCGAAATGCCCGTCACGCATGCCGATTTCGCTTCGCTGTACCGGCTTTGGGAGAAACGCCGAAACGGCGGCGCGCTACCCGGGCTGGACGATTTTCCGTTCGATGAATTGGCCCCCTGGCTCGGCAATATCAGCGTCGCCCGGGCCATCCGGGATGATTTCGAACTGGAGTTGCTGGGCTGCAGCATGGTGGATGAATGTGGCCGGGAGGCCAGCCGGATAACCCTCTCCAACTCCAGGTTTGGTCCGGTCGGCGCCAGCGCGCGGGAAATGCTGGAAACAGTGACGGATATGGGCGTCGTGGCCCTCCCTTGCGGCACTACCGAGTGGCGCGGCCGGACCTTCGGATGGCACGGCATTGCCCTGCCGTTGGCCAGCCGGTCGGCGTTGATGACGCTGCACGTGGTTCATTGATGAGTAGCTGCGCCCTCCCCACCTCGGTGGAAGGTGACGGGCCCGAAATGTGACGGTATAGGGTTGAGCGATCCGTGATGTATCCCTCAGCCAGGAGCCAAACCGCCCGATGACGCTCGCCGAAACTGCTGGATTTGACCCCGGCCCAAACGCCCGCCTGGTCGGAAAGCCGGGGTCCCGGCAAGAACTCGACACGCCCGCGTTGCTGATCGACCTGGACGCGCTGGAAGCGAACATAGCTGCCATGGCCGCGCATTGCGGCGCGACCGGGCAGCGGTTGCGTCCACACACCAAAACGCACAAATCGGTCGAGATCGCCCGCCGCCAAGTGGCAGCGGGCGCGGTCGGGGTCTGCTGCGCCACGCTGGGCGAAGCGGAGGTCATGGGACGCGCGGACATTCCGGGCGTGCACGTCAGTTCGCCAGTCGTGCGGCCACACCGGATCGAGCGGTTGATGGCCTTGAACGCGGTCGCGGACGGTCTGTCCGTCGTTGTGGACCATCCGGAAAATGTGGCCGCCCTGGCCGAAGCCGCGGAAGCGGCGGGCAAGCCACTAGCCGTGTTCGTGGACATCGACGTGGGCTCGCGCCGTACCGGCGTACCTTCCGCCCAGCAGGCTGTTGCTTTGGCCGAACAGGTGGCCCGGACCCCTGGCCTTCTGTACGAGGGCATCCAGGGCTATGCCGGCTTCCTCCAGCACATTTATGACTGGGACGACCGCGTGGCGCGGGGAGAGGAAGTGGCCGAATTCATGGCCGAAACCCGGCGTCAACTGGAAGCCGCAGGGCTCTCCCCCCCGTTGATTTCAGGAGGTGGCACAGGCACCCATGACATCGACTGGCGGCAGGGCGTGCTCAATGAATTGCAGGCTGGCAGCTATGTCTTTCTGGATGTGGATTACCAACGTGTCGCGCATCCGGGTGCCGCGTCCAACCGGTTTCAGGAAGCATTGTTCGTGCAGGCGAGCGTCGTCAGCGCGGCGCAAGAGGACTGCGTGACGACTGACGCAGGCCTTAAGGCTTTCGCCACCGATTGCGGCGTACCGGAACTGCGCCGCGGCGCGCCGGAAGGCGCGACCTACGGCTTTGCTGGCGACGAGCATGGGCGGGTGTTCTTTGCCGGTGACGCACGGATCGGCCTGGGCGATGTGGTCGAGTGCCTGACGCCGCACTGCGACCCGACGGTAAATCTCTACAACGTCTACCACGTCGTCCAGGGTCATGCGCTTGTTGATATCTGGCCCGTGGACACGCGAGGCCTCCGGTAATCGCGCCCAAGAACGCTAAAGGCGCTGCCGCAGCGCCTTGGCGTTGTCGATGATCGCACGTAGGCTTGCCGCCGCCGCCTCGCTCGCAGAGGAGAGCTGAGCGAGGGCCACGTCCTCGGCCTTGCGCAAGGCGGTATCAGCCTGCTCCTTGCGGCCGAGTACCTGATACGCCCGACCCAGGCGTAGCCAGCCGGCCGGGTCATCGGGCTGCTCCTCCAATCGGGTCGCCAAGCTGTCGACCATGCCTTCGACCATGGCTTGACGTTCCTCGGCCGACATCTCCTGGGCTGCGCGCACGTCTTCTTCACTCGGACCGCGCTGCGGTGCGCCAAGGGTCCGCTCGGCGCGGGCAAGATAGTCTGCGATCGCCGGACGCCACGCGGCATCGGGTGGCGCGCCGGCCAGCATCTCCCGCCAGATAGCTGCGGCAGCGGCCGTGTCGCCGGCCTGCGCCAACCGCAACGCGGCGAAATGTCTAGCCTGAGGCTCGTTCGGATCCAACTTGAGCGCCTGCTCGATAGCCGTAGCGGCTGAGGGCGAAACCTCCCCATCTGCCGACTTGATGAGCAGTTCCGCCAAGTGGGCCCAATCCCGCCCGGCTGCCTCTTCTCCTTTCAATGCCAGAACCTTGCGCCACGCCTCCGCAGCGAACGCGGGTTCGCCCAGCCGCCCATAGGCGGTGGACAGCATGGTCCAGCCTTCGAGACTGTCCGGTTCTTCCCGCAAGCGCTCGGCCAGCACACCCGTCAGCTTGCGGAATTCGGCCCGCTGCCGGGCCTGCTGCACAGCCGGTTCGTCACGCTGGGCCAGCGGCACATCCGCCAAGTCAGGCGAGCCGAGAGCCACGTACACGGCGATCGACGCGGCCGGCACCCCCAACGCCGTTATTAGGATC
>CAYYSC010000291.1:0-3126 GCA_964474065.1 uncultured Rhodospirillales bacterium
CGGCCACGTCTGGTTCCATGACCGGGACATCACGAACTGGAGTGCTCGTGACATGTGACCGATGCGCCGCGAAAAGCAGATGATTTTTCAGGACCCGTTTGCAAGCCTGAATCCGCGCATGACTGCTGGCGACGCGATCGCAGAGCCGATGCGCGTGCACGGTCTCCATAGCGGCAAGGCTCTCCAGGAACGCGTGGCGGATCTTCTCGTGCGGGTCGGCCTGCTTCCCGAGCACGCAAGCCGCTATCCGCACGAGTTTTCGGGCGGCCAACGCCAGCGTGTCTGCATCGCACGGGCACTCGGCCTTGAGCCTAAGCTGATTGTGGCGGATGAAGCGGTCTCGGCGCTTGACGTCACCATTAAGGCCCAGGTCATCAATTTGATGATGGACCTGCAGCAAGAATTCGGGATTGCCTACATGTTCATCAGCCACGACATGGCCGTCGTGGAACGGATTAGCCACCGCGTGGCGGTGATGTATCTGGGCCGGATTGTGGAAATCGGAACCCGCCGCCAGGTGTTCGAGAACCCGCAGCATTCCTATACCCAGAAATTGCTGAAAGCCGTGCCGATCGCTGACCCGCGGCTGCGCAAAACGGACCGTACCCTCAATACCGAAGAAATCCCGTCTCCGGTAAAGCCGGCGGGATACGAGCCGCCGGCTGTTCAGATGAAAGAGGTTGCACCCGGTCACTTGGTGGCAATGTCCGACTAGAGCCTTGAATGCGGGGCCGCGCCGAGGCGCCCCGCAAGCTGCTTCTCCGGCTGGGCCATTTTATTCTGCCGGCTTTCACGGGGACTGCTTTGTCAGGTTGATAGTGGTGGCTTTTCCGGTTGGCAGAAACATGGCCTGACGGAATATCGTTTCAGCACCCAGCTGAACCTCGATGGTGTGATCTCCCTCCTCCAGAGCTAGCGCGCTGGCTGAATCGTCATAGCGGTCTGCTCGTCCGATCGTTTCACCATCGACCAACAACACGGCATCCGTTGGTGCTTCGGTGACGATCAGAGCCGCGCCCTCGGCTGCCACGCGCTGTTTGAAGGTCGCGTCGTATGTCTCCTGGTAGACGTCGCACCCGCTCACGCTCACGGCTAATAGCGCCCCGATCAAAATATCCCGTATCATGAACCATTAACCCTGACTGCATTCTAGACCAGTCTATATCTAGGCTGATTTCTGGCTCTGACCCAAGCTACTTCAAGGTGCAAAAGTCAAACAGCTTCTGGCACTTTGATGCCTCCTCCAGCGCCCGCAATGGCGAAAAGGAGGGGAAGAGGGCTGCTTGCCCCTGGGAGCGAACCCGCCTAGCCTTTCTTTCATCCCGCCGAGAACCGGTCAGCAGGGTTGAGGAATTTCCAGCATGTTTCGCATTGGCATCGATGTGGGCGGCACATTTACCGATTTAGTCGCCGTCGATGATCTGGGTGGCGTAACTTTCGCCAAAGCGCCATCCACGCCTGCGGATCAGTCCGTTGGTGTGATGGACGGGCTGGAGCGGCTGGCACGGAGTGTCGGGCTCACCCTTTCGGACCTGCTCGGGCAAACCGAGCGCATCGTGCACGGGACCACGGTCGCCACCAATGCCCTTTTGGAGCGCAAAGGCGCCACCGTCGGCCTGCTCACCACAGAAGGCCACCGCGATGTTCTGGAAATGCGGGAGGGCCTGAAGCCCGACCGCTACAACATGCGTCTGCCACGGTCAGAGCCCCTCGTTCCACGCGACCGGCGTTTGGGTGTGCGCGAGCGGATGCGGCCCGACGGGCGAGTGGAGATTTCCCTCGACCCAACCTCGGTCGAGGCCGCGATTGAGGCGCTGCGGCAAAAGGGCTGCGATTCTGTGGCCATCTGCTACCTGCATGCCTACCACGATCCGGCCCACGAGCAGGCGACGGCGGAGATTGTCCGCTCGAAGCTTCCTGGCGCCTATGTCTGCCTGTCTTCGGATGTGTTCCCGCAGATCAAAGAATACGAACGCGTCTCTACCAGCGCGGTCAATGCCTATGTCGGCCCGGCGCTGGACCGCTACCTGACCCGGCTGGAGATTCGGCTGCAGGGAGCCGGTTACAGTGGGCCGGTGCTCATCATCCTGTCGCATGGCGGCGTTGCGCCGATCGCCGAGGCGATCCGCCTTGCTGCCGCCACGGTGTTAAGTGGCCCGGCGGGCGGTGTCGCCGGTGCTCGCTACGCCTCCCGCCTGATGGATGCGCCGGATCTAATCCCTTTCGACATGGGCGGAACATCCACGGATATTTCCCTGATCTCAGGCGGCGAGCCGACGCTGTCCGCGGACCGGGGCATTGCGGACCAGCGCATCGCGCTGCAGGCGCTGGACATCGCTTCCATCGGCGCCGGCGGCGGCTCCATCGCCCAGGTGGACGCCGGCGGTCTGCTGAAAGTCGGGCCGGAGAGCGCAGGCGCCGATCCTGGTCCTGCCTGCTATGGCCGCGGCTGCACTAAGGCCACCGTGACGGACGCTTCCGCGGTGCTGGGTTTCCTTGACCCGGACAATTTCCTCGGCGGTGCTTCGCTCGCACTCAACGACAACATCACGTTAACGTACGCCACCACGGGCGGCCGATTCAATCGATCTGGTGCTCCCGACGGGACCGACGAGCGAGGTTACATGCACTCGATCGTTTCCGATGTGACTCTGACAGATAAACTGCAATACATCGGCCAATCGGATATCCTGTTTTCCGAAGGCGCCACCGGCAGTACCGCCCGGGAAACGTACGGGTACAACAATTATCTGATCTACACCGTCAGCGACTGCGTCGCTCTGGGATCTCGGTTCGAGTGGTATGACAGCGAGGGCGTCTTCGATAATCCGGTTGATATCTACGCGTTCACTTTGGGCACCAACGTGAAACCGCACGCCAACGTGCTGATCCGCCCGGAAGTCCGTTGGGATTTCGTTCAAGGCGACAACACCGACGGGGTTTTCGAGGAGAACGATACCAACCAAACGACCTTCGGGATCGACACAATCTTCTTGTTCTAATTTAGGCCAACCGGTTCGAAAATCGACACGAGATCGCGGCATGAGCCGGGGTCTCGTTTTTTCGTGAATGCGGGCTTTTCGGGTGGTCGGCGCTCCCGCCTGTCGGGAAGTGAGAAGCCCGACG
>CAYYSC010000291.1:3136-4784 GCA_964474065.1 uncultured Rhodospirillales bacterium
GGCTCGAAAAACCGGTCTCGCGGCCAAGACGCATTCCCCTACGCACTTCTTCGAAGAAAATCCCGTGAGCCATCGCCAACGCTTCCGCCTCCTGACGTCGATTCGAGACCGTTTCACGCGGTCCGTTTTCGCAACTCCGATCGTAATCGCGGCTATCACCCTGCCCTTGTTCGCGGCACCCTCTCGATTGCCGGCCCAAGCTTTGTTGGGCGAGAACGAAAACGATTACCTCAGTGGAGTCCGGCTGATTCCCGCCACCGCCGCCGGTGTGGTGCGGGTGATCGATCTGCCGGACCTCTGTGAAGCGTGGCAACAAACCACCTTGTATGGTTTGCGCGACGACGAGGTGATGGAACCGCTGATTGAGGCGAATTTTGGACCGGGCGGGACGCTTTGGAAAGAGATCGGCGACAAGATCGGGGTCCGCCCTAAAGATCTACTGGACATCGCTAGCGGCGAAGTGGTCGTCGCGTGGTTGCCGTTTGAAAACGACCGCCGGCAACCTTCGATCCTGTGTGTCGTGGCCGACATCCGCGGCAACTGGGCGGCCGCCCAAGACGTCATCGATCGGATTGATCAAGATCTCCAGAACGGGGGCGCGACCCGCCAGGATATCGATCGGGGCGGCCAGAACGTTCGGGTTTATCAACCCAAAACGAAGCCGGGGCAGTTGAAGATCGAACAGGTCGTCATCACGCTCAGTGATTCCCGGATTATTGCGGCCGATCGGGCTTCGGTCGCCTACGGGATTCTTGACGCGATCGCCGCCGGCAAGCCGGTAGACGTTTTGGCGGCCGATCCGCTTTACAGCACCGTCGCCGACCAGGTTGCCGGTCGGATCGAGATCCAAAAGATCGGCTCGGCGGTCCAGTGGTTTGTGCGACCGCTTCCGATGGGGCGCATCATTCGCGACGTCGCCAAAGTCGACCGCGGCAACAAAGTCAAAATCCTGAACCTGCTAGAAAATCAAGGTTTCGATGCGATCGAAGCGATGGGCGGGACCGTCGTGGTGCGTCAAGATCGCTTCGATTTTCTGCACCGCGGCTACATCCATGCCCCGCCGGTGCCGGGCCAACCGGGCCGGTTTCGCTTGGCGGCGCGGATGTTGCAATTCCCGAACGCGAATCTCTATCAATTGCCTCCGTGGGTTCCGCCCTCGACCGCCAGCGTCACGCAGCTCAACTGGAAAATGGAGGAGGCTTTTTGGGCCGCCGAAACTTTGGTCGATGAAGCGTTTAATGACAAAATCTTTCGCCCCACGATCGCCGGCATTCGGGACGACGAGGAAGGGCCTCAAATCGATGTTGAGAAAAATGTGCTCCCCAATCTGGGCAGCCACTTGCTGTTGCTCTCGGACAACACCGAACCGGTGACCGTCGATTCGGAACGATTGTTGGTCGCCATCGAAGTGCTTGACGAAGCCGTCATTCGAGCCGCCGTGGGCAAAGCGATGGAAGTCGAACCGGACGTCACGTTGATCCAATCAGTCCCCGGCGTGGACGTCTGGAAAGTTCAGCGTGGAGGCGGGAACGCTGCCGATGACGAGTTCTTTGACGACTTTCAGTTCGAAGAAGCGATCGACGAGAAACAGGAGCCAATTTTGGATAGCTGGGCGATCGCGGTCGTGGGCCAGGGCAAAGGTTCGACC
>CAYYSC010000292.1:0-4764 GCA_964474065.1 uncultured Rhodospirillales bacterium
GGGGCGGTTCCTCAGCGCTATCAACCTCACTGCTGTCAACCTTCGTGCTGGCCGATGCTGGCGGAGCCGCATCGGAGGAGCCCGGCCTGCTTAGTCGGTCCTGTGCCAGCATCCGGCCCATTTCAGCAAAGATATCGTCGTCCGTCGCGCCATCCCGCGCCGTCGGAAACGGCGTTTGGCCCCGGGGATCGTTCGCCATGACTGTTATCCCTCAATTCTTACCGGCCACTGACGGCACTGGCGGGCTGCCAACTCTGCTCGACACCCGTGCCCAGCCAGCGGCTTCGTACCTTTTGATAGTGTTCCCGCACATCATAGCGCGGCACGTCAAGCTCCAACGGTTCCGCAGACAACAATCCGACCGAGGCAGCTAGCACCAGCGATGCCACGACCTCGTTCCGCTGCGCCTCCACCAAGTCAACCCGGGCGTTCAACAGCTCCTGCTCTGCATCCAACTCGTCCAACACCGTGCGGGTTCCGACCAGCGCTTCCTGTTTCACGCCATCCAATGCGATTTCCTGAGCCCTGACCTCTGCTTCCAGCGCCTCCATGCGCGCACGCGTAGCGACGAGCTGTTCCCAGCCTATGGTCGCTCCTTCCACGGCGTCGCGGCGGGCTTGCTCGATCTCTACCAAACGTTGCGAGGCAACCTGCTTCGCCTGCCGCACCCGGGAGCGTACGGCTCCCGATTCGTACAAGGGAACAGTTACCTGAACCAGGACCTCAGCATCGCTAATGTTGGAATCGTCCCCCGCTTCATCGCGATTATGCCCGGCGCGGCCAACCAGGTCCGCGCGGGGCAACAGTTCGCCAAGAACAGCACGAACATTCTTGCCTGCGGCCAAGTGAGCGAAGGTCGCTTCGATGACCGAGGGATTGTTCAACGATCCCTGTTCGATGGCCTCCTGTCGGGTTGTCGGCAGCCCCTGGAACGGCCCTGGCGGCACCAAGAAACCCGGCGGCTCTCCCACCACCTGCTCGTACGTCGCTCGGGAGGCGGCCAAGTCACCCGTGGCTTGGCGAAGGTCGGCCGTGGCCTGGGCTACGCGGGCCTCCGCCTGGCTGACGTCGGTCCGGGTGACTTCTCCCACTTCGAAGCGGTCACGGGTCGCCTGCAACTGCCGGCGCAGAACAACGACGTTATTTTCCCGCAATTCAACCACCGCCTGATCGCGGACAACGTCCATGTAGGCAGTGCCGGCATCCAGTAAGACGCGTTGTTCGATGCGCAACAGCGAGGCCCGGCCCGCCAGAACCTCGTTTTCCGCCCGGTCGACCGAGGCAGGATTCGTGCCGCCGCGGTAGATTGGCTGGGTCACCTGCACATTGACACTGACAGGGGTCCGCGTCTCGGTGTCGTCGAGCGCAGGCCGCTCAATCGAAAAAATGCCGGCTCCAGCGGACGCCAGAAAGTCGACCGACGGCCGGGACAGCGCCAGCGCCTGGTTCACGTTCTCATCCGTCGCCCGAAGCCTAGCCCGTTCCGACTTCAAACGCGGGTTGGTCAAATAGGCCTTTTCAAACGCCCGCTGCAAGCCGTCGCTCTGCGCCGCGGTTGGCCCTGCCCCGCCAAAGGCCGTCACAACCACTGCGGTTGCGGTCAGAATCCTCAATAAATGTCTCAAAAGGCAAACTCCCGCGCTCGTTCAAAGCCTGGCAATAGGGGCAGCATGGCATCGAAAGCTGCGGAGGCACCAATAATATTACCGGTACGGCGCATCAAGGTTGCACGGCCGGGCCGGCCCGCCTCACGAACAACCGCAACCAACCGTCCCTCTGGCGCCAATTGATCCAGAAGTTCATCCGGAATGGCTTCTGCCGCGCCCTCCAATACAATGGCGTCGTACGGAGCCTGTTTCCGCCACCCTGCCGGGAGCGGCCCCTCGGCGACGATCACATTCTCGCCCATGACGTGCTCGCCGTTCGCCGCTTCGAGGGCATTCCGGGCCATAGCCGCCAGCTCTGGATTTTCTTCCAAGGCGACGACGGCACTTGCTAGCCTGCCAAGCACTGCCGCGCCGTAACCGCTCGCAGCGCCGACGACGAGAACGAGATCGGTCGGCTCCACCTCCGCCAATTGATACAGGCGGGCCGCCACCATCGGCGATGGCAGAAAACGGTTCGTATCGATCGGAAGCGGCTCGTCGATATAGGCCAGGGACTGCTTCGACGCTGGCACGAACAGATGGCGGGGCACTGTCCGCAGCGCCTCGATCACGCGAGGTTCCGTGACTTTGTTGGTGCGGATCTGGCTCTCGACCATATTGTGCCGGGCAAGGTCGAAATTGGGCATGTTACTGGCCGGGTCCTTTGACTTTGGATCTCGGTCGCTGTGCGTTCGGTGCCCGCTCTGCGCTTTCAGGCTCATGCCGACACGATCACAGCGCTTGAAGCTTGGTTACGCGAATACTATAGATGAATCGCGAATGCATCTGATTTTTCGGCACAGCGTCGCGCTGGGTTCGGCCCTCTCGTTTGGAATCATATTGCTTTTTGCTTGACCTGGAATAGTAGGGGTTCTATCGACTCCTGCTCCGCAGCGCACCATATAGCGTTGTGGCACGGCGCGATGGCAGAGTGGTGATGCAGAGGACTGCAAATCCTCGTACACCGGTTCGATTCCGGTTCGCGCCTCCAAAAATGTTGCGTTCGAGCCCACGAACGGAAGCGGCGGTCCGCCAAGTCAGAGACGGCATGCCGCAGACAAAATCCGGGCTTGGCAAAGGCGAAAGTTCTGGCTAATTTCCGCGCCCTGACTGGCGTAGAAGAGCGCCAGCAACACTGGTCCGCGGTAGCTCAGCGGTAGAGCAATCGGCTGTTAACCGATCGGTCGTAGGTTCGAATCCTACCCGCGGAGCCAATCCTTTCTTCGCTTCCCCTCGCCATCCATAGAACTATGCGGATGCAAGAAGCTTCGGATCGCTCTTGCATGCATCGGCAGGCTGCCGCCCGCAAGAATAAGCGGTCTTCGAAAGAAGGCCCAGCTTGGCCGTTCGGCCGGCTGAGCCTTGGACGTTAGAGGGAAGCCGGTTATTCCGCCGCCACGGATTTCAGCGACGGATTGAGGTGCGCCACTTTCGGGGCAACTTCCTTCTGAATCAGTTCGAAGGAGCCGCGCCAAGCCTCTGGTTTGTCCGCGTAGTCGAAGCCGAAGACTAGCAGCTGGCCGAAGCCGCCGACATCCTCGTAGACCTTCTCGATCTTCTCCGCCACCGTGCTGGGCGAGCCGACCAGCCAGTTGTGCTTCGCGCAGTACTCTGGCGTCACGTCGCTATCGGGTACGTCCGGATCGTGTTTCAGGTACTCTAGGAAGCCGAAATTCGCGAGCAACGGCAGGAAGTACTCCCGCATCATGCGGCCCATATTGCCGTTGACGGCAAGCTCCCACGCTTCCTCGTCCGTCTCCGCGACAAAGATCTCGCGCACGAGGCGCCATTCATCGCGGTCCGGCGTCCGGCCGGAGCGCCGGGCGCCCTCCTCCACCGACTCCCAATGGCTGCCGACATAGGCCGGGTTCAGGTTCAGACTCATCGGCATGAACCCGTGCTCGCCCGCCATTTTCAGCGTGTCCGAACCCTTTGAGAGGCCGGCCACACCGATCGGGGGATGGGGCTGCTGCAGCGGCTTGATGTGCGGCTTGAGAAAGCCGAACATCTCCTCGCCCTTCGTCACCTTCCAGTACTGGCCCTGATGGTCAAAGGTCTCTTCCGTCCACATTTTCAGGATGACGTCGAGCGCCTCCCGCGTCATGTCTCGGTTTTGGCCGCTCATGCCATCCACATTGAACAGTTGCCAGTCGCTCGGCAGGCCGCTCGCGGCAATGCCGAAATTCAGCCGGCCGTCCGACAGGTGATCAAGGAACGCCGCGCGATTCGCCAGTTCCGCAGGGTGATGGTACGGCAGCAAGAACCCGCCCGGACCGATGCGAATATTCTTGGTCTCCTTGATCGATTGGGCGATCAGCAGGTCTGGCGCTGGGTGCGGCTCCCACGGCGCGGTGTGATGCTCGCCGATCCAGATTTCCTCAAACCCCAGCTCGTCGAGCCAACGGAAAGTCATCAGGTCGAAGTCGTGCCCGTCCTTCAGGCTACGCTCCGGGGGATGCGAAGGCATCGTGAAGAGACCGAATTTCATGGCTATTCCTCCGTCAATGTTCGTCCGCTTTGCGTCGACAGGCGACGAGAAATAGTGGCAGGCAGAGCGCCATCTGACGAGAGCGATCTGCCCGAAATTCTCCGAGCCATTCGACCGCGAAGCGGCCGGTAGCGGGCACGGCCGCCGAAAAGCGGGCCGTGCCCGGACCGTGTCTCAGGCCGGCTGGACCGGTTTCGGCCCTTCAAGCCCTGCTTCCGCCGGCGAACGCATGACCCGGTGTAGGATGGCGCCGATCACCGCGCCCGCCAGAGGCGCAACCCAGAAAAGCCAGAGCTGCTCCAGCGCCCAACTACCCTGGAAGATCGCTTGGCTGGTGCTACGCGCAGGGTTCACCGAAGTGTTGGTAACGGGAATGCTGATCAGATGGATCAGGCAAAGCGCCAACCCAATCGGGATCGGCGCAAATCCGGCGGGTGCCCGACTATCCGTTGCCCCCAGGATCACGATCAGGAAGCCGGCCGTCAGCACCACCTCGATCACCAGGGCAGCCAAGAGAGTGTAGCCGCCTGGCGAGTGTTCGCCATAGCCGTTCGCGGCGAATCCGGCACTGGCCTCGAATGCCGGAACCCCGCTAGCGATAATGTAGAGGACCGCCGCGGCGGCGGTGGC
>CAYYSC010000293.1:0-4759 GCA_964474065.1 uncultured Rhodospirillales bacterium
CAGTTTCATGCCGGGTGCCGGTGCCGACCCAGATACCGAGTGAGACGGTCTCCACATGGTCCATCCGGTCGGTAATGATACGAAGGCCGTTGCTGAGTTGGGAAACGGTGATGGACATGGAGGTACTTTCCTGAGAACCTTACGTGATTGCGGGAAGATTGGGCAGGTAAACCCGGATTGCAAGCATGACCGCAGGAACTGCAGAGAACAAACGGATGACCAACTTGGCTGGCGGGAGCCGGGTGTCCACTTTTCGAGGCGGATGCCCAATAAGGTTTCCAATTAGTGGTGTTAATCCAAACAAATTCTTGCAAGACCGCAAAAGTTGCGATTATCTTAATCCCAGATGATTGAGGTGTGGGTGCTGGCCGCCGAAAGCCCGGGAAAAGAGGTTCGGCTGTTGGGTAAGGGTCGAGAGAGCCTTAGAGGATTGAGAAAATGCTAGAGTTTCGACCCGAAAATTTTCGGCATGCGTGCGAAAGCGGCGACGACGAGGCGCAACTGTACGCATTTTGGACACACAGCCGCGAAGGTTTGGCTGCTGCGCGGGCGGGAGATGCGGTCACGGTAGAGTCCTGCCGGCGTGCTCTGGAAGCGATGGTGGATTTCTTTGAGGGTCATCCGGTAGCGCGCCAAGCATCTGTTGCGATCCAACGGATGGAAGCGGCATTGGTCGAGCGTCTGACCGGAAACCTTCCCGAAGCCGATGACACGCATCGGTATTCGGACGGGTGGTCTGCTTAGAGGTTGAGAGCCGGGGGCGTTTGAAGCTTAATTGATGCGCGCATGCGCTTGCGTGACCGTGCCGGGAGTCAGCCCCGGCACGGTTTTTTTGAGCTGATGGGAAAATCTCAGGAACAGTCCAGGCGTTGCCTATGCCTGGACAAGCCGCAGCTTCCATGACAGATGCGGCTATACACCCACCTTGGCACGACGCAGGGGCTATTTCTCGCTTCGCGCTTGCGGAGGCGCGTTTCGCATTTGCCGATTTCGATCAACCGCGAATGGTGGCGTGATCCTGAATAGGGGCGAATCTGCAAGCGGCCCGGGGCTGTATCCATCCTGCGCCCGGGCACGGGCGGACCTTAGTGCCAGTATCCTGCGTCGGCAGCGGCGCGCAGTTCGGCGGCGCTGACAATGCTGCGCTGCGCTACGCGAACCGAATGAATCTTGGCATCGATCTCTTCTTCCCAGAAATCGAGAAATCGCTGAAGCACCGGATATTTCGGTGCCAGATCAAGCTTTTGCCAGACAAACGATTGCAGAAGCAAAGGATGATCCGGCAATCGATAGACAATCTCCGCTGTCGTCAGCCGGTAGCCGGCAAGCTGCTTTTCGAGATTGGTCATTCTGTTGCTCCCGTGATAGGCACTCCATCCAGTAGACAAATACGATCATGCTTGCCGGGAATCGCCAAGCCCAAGAATGCGAATGCGCCTTAGAAAATTAACGAAATTTCAGCATGTTAGCAGCAATCAGGAGAGAGTGCGCACAGATCGTTAGCACTCACCCGGCACGAGTGCTGATTTTTCGCTTGCAAGAACAGGCGGCTCCGCCTATTTCGCTGTCGAACCGGAACGGCGCCGTGCGCCGCCCGGCTGCAGACGATAAAACCTTTGGAAAAGGAGCTCCCGAATGCGCTTCAGGCCGTTGCATGACCGCGTTCTGGTCCGCCGCGTCGAGTCCGAGCAAAAGACCGCTGGCGGCATTATTATTCCGGAAACCGCCCAGGAAAAGCCGATGGAAGGCGAAATTCTGGCGGTGGGCGCCGGCCGCATCAACGATGAAGGCAAGGTGTTCGCGCTGGATGTTAAGGAAGGCGACCGGGTGATCTTCGGGAAGTGGTCGGGCACCGAGGTCAGGATCGACGGGGAAGATCTGTTGATCATGAAAGAGTCCGACATCATGGGCGTGATCGAAGACAAGAGCTAAGGCTTCGTCTTCGGGTTCTCTACAAAGCTAACTCTCATAATAAGGAACGAACATCATGGCCGCGAAAGACGTACGTTTTTCCGCTGATGCGCGGGACCGCATGATCAAGGGCGTTAACACGCTGGCGGATGCGGTGAAAGTGACCCTCGGTCCGAAAGGCCGTAACGTGGTACTCGACAAGGCGTTCGGCGCGCCGCGGATCACCAAGGACGGCGTGACGGTCGCCAAGGAGATCGAGCTTGCCGACAAGTTCGAGAACATGGGCGCCCAGATGGTCCGCGAAGTCGCCTCCAAGACCAACGACGAGGCGGGTGACGGCACCACGACCGCTACCGTGCTGGCCCAGTCCATCGTCAAGGAAGGTGCGAAGGCCGTCGCCGCCGGCATGAACCCGATGGACCTGAAGCGTGGCGTCGACATGGCGGTCGAAGCCGTGGTTGCGGACCTGAAGAGCCGGTCGAAGAAAATCAACGAATCGTCCGAAGTCGAGCAGGTCGGCACCATCTCTGCCAACGGCGAGCGCGCAATCGGCGAGATGATCGCCGAGGCGATGCAAAAGGTCGGCAACGAAGGCGTGATCACGGTTGAAGAGGCGAAGAGCCTGGAGACCGAACTCGACGTGGTCGAGGGCATGCAGTTCGATCGCGGTTATCTCTCGCCTTACTTCATCACCAACGGCGAGAAGATGATCTGCGAGCTGGAAGAGCCCTATATTCTGCTGCACGAGAAGAAGCTGGCCAGCCTGCAGCCGATGTTGCCGGTGCTCGAAGCGGTCGTGCAGACGGGCAAGCCGCTGCTGATCGTCGCTGAGGACATCGAAGGCGAAGCGTTGGCGACCCTCGTGGTCAACAAGCTGCGCGGCGGCCTTAAGATCGCCGCGGTGAAGGCGCCGGGCTTCGGTGACCGCCGGAAAGCGATGCTGGAAGACATGGCCATCCTGACCGGCGGCCAGGTCATCAGCGAGGATCTGGGCATCAAGCTCGAGACGGTTACGCTTGATATGCTTGGCCGCTGCAAGCGCGTGAGCATCACCAAGGACGAGACCACGATCGTCGACGGTGCGGGCGAAAAAGCGGACATCGAAACCCGCTGCAACCAGATCCGCCAGCAGGTCGAAGAGACCACCAGCGACTACGACCGGGAGAAGCTGCAAGAGCGGCTGGCGAAGCTCGCCGGCGGCGTTGCGGTGATCCGCGTCGGCGGTGCGACCGAGGTCGAGGTGAAGGAGCGCAAGGATCGCGTCGATGACGCGCTGAACGCCACCCGTGCCGCGGTCGAGGAAGGTATCGTCCCGGGCGGCGGTGCGGCTCTGATCTACGCCGTCAGAGCGCTGGACAGCCTGAGCCCTGCGAACCAGGACCAGAAGGTGGGCATCAGCATCGTCCGCCGGGCACTGCAGCAGCCAGTCCGCCAGATCGCCGAGAATGCGGGTGAGGACGGCGCCGTGGTTGCCGGCAAACTGCTGGAGAGCACCGACACTTCCTGGGGATTCAATGCCCAGACAGGCAACTACGAGGACTTGGTGAAGGCCGGCATTATCGACCCGACCAAGGTTGTGCGCACGGCCCTGCAGGATGCCTCGTCCGTTGCCGGCCTGCTTATCACCACCGAAGCCATGGTCGCAGAGCGGCCGGAGAAGCAGTCCGCCGGTGCTGGCATGGAAGGCATGGGTGGCGGCATGGGTGGCATGGGCGGCATGGGCGGCATGGATTTCTAATCCAGCTTTCCAAGCCATCCCAAGCGCTTGCTTGCCAATGGAGGCCGCGCCCGCGAGGCGCGGCCTCTCTTTGTTTTGCAGCGGATATAGGGAGCAGTGCGACTGTAATCGTGCCATCTGATCAGAATTCGGGATCGTGCTGACGGAGCCAGCGTCCTTTCTGGTGCCATTTGATCCGCCACGTGTCCGGAGCCGGATTAAAAATCCAGCCGCAGATTCGATCGAGGGCGCGCATGGGCACGGTACGGATATGCCTGAGTCCCGGGGCCCGTCCAGAAGGATTTCCCGACGGATCGCGGCGGCGAGAACGTGCATCCTGCCATAGGAAGTGATATGCCGCTGCCGAGATGCCACTGCTGAGAGGGACGCTAGCCCATGGACGCCCGGATTGCCGAGCTCTCCCCCGCCACAACCGAGCGGGAGATCCGAATCGAATTGGCCGCCGCCTACAGGCTGGTCGAGTATTTCGGCTGGACCGAACTGATCTACGGGCACCTCACGGCCCGCGTGCCGGGCCCGGACCATCACTTCCTGATCAATCCGTACGGATTGAACTATGAGGAGGTCACGGCCTCCAACTTGGTCAAGATCGACCTGGAGGGGAACATTGTCGGCGATTCACCCTACCCGGTGAACAAAGCCGGCTTCGTCATCCATTCGGCGGTCCACATGGCGCACGACTCCGAAAATCAGGTCGTCATGCACACCCACACCCGCGCCGGTATGGCCATCGCCGCACTGGAGGACGGGCTCCTGCCGATCAGCATGAACGCCACCATGTTCCATGAGCGCCTCTCCTACCACGACTATGAGGGCCCGAGCTTTTACCTCGACGAACGGGAACGCTTGCTGGACTCTCTCGGTTCAAACAAAGCCATGGTTCTGCGCAATCATGGCCTTCTGACGGTCGGCAAGACCGTGCCGGAGGCCTTCATGCGGCTTTACCGGCTGGAACGGTCGGCGCAAGTGCAGATCGACGCCGCGGCGGCGGGCAAGCTGCGCGTGCTTGGCGACAACATTGCGGCCCGCTCCCGCGACGACGTTGAGAGCTTCATCGAGGATGGCACCCAGGGCGGCAGCGGCGGTAGGGACTATGGCCGCATGGAATTC
>CAYYSC010000294.1:0-4741 GCA_964474065.1 uncultured Rhodospirillales bacterium
AGGTTACCACCTCTCCTGCCTCGTCACGAAGCGTGATCCGTGGACGCAGATCAGCGCCGCGCGGCTGCTGCCGCCAATCGACCACAACACGGCTGGAAATGCCGGTCGCCTCGTCCGTGACCTCGCGCATGGAGATGCCCTCGATCATGTCGACATAATGCGCGACACCCTCGGCCTCCGTGATGATCGGCAGGGTGTAGGGATCCCACTCCGCAAGCTTCTGGCCCGGTTCGACCGCCACGCCTTCGTCCGCCAGGATACGCGCACCGTAGGGCAGCCGGTGACGCGCCCGCTCCCGATTGTTCTCGTCGATCAGGACGATCTCGCAGTTTCGCGCCATGACGACCGGCACGTTGTTGGAGTCGATCACCACGTTGCGGTTGACGACCTTTACCGTTGCAGGCTGTGTCGCCTCGATGCTGGACTGTTCGGCGCCACGCTGGGCCGCACCACCGATGTGGAAGGTCCGCATCGTCAACTGCGTGCCCGGCTCCCCGATGGACTGCGCCGCGATCACACCGACGGCCTCGCCCACATTCGCGGGCGTGCCGCGCGCCAAGTCCCGACCATAACAGTTGGAGCAAATGCCGTGGTCGGCCTCGCAGGTGAGCGGCGAACGCACTTTCACCTGATCGATCCCGGCGGTTTCTATGGCCTCCGCCATTTCCTCGCCGATGATATCGCCCGCCGTCAGCATCACTTCACCGGAAAGCGGATGGACCACGTCCTCGATCGTCGTGCGGCCCAGAATGCGTTCGGCAAGCGGCTCGATTACATTGCCGCCATCGATGATGGAAGCCATTGTCAGGCCTTCTTTCGTGCCGCAATCCTGCATAGTGATGATGCAGTCCTGCGCCACGTCAACCAGCCGGCGCGTCAGATAACCGGAGTTCGCCGTCTTCAACGCCGTATCCGCCAAGCCCTTCCGTGCGCCGTGGGTGGAGTTGAAGTACTCCAGAACGGTCAGGCCTTCCTTAAAGTTCGAGATAATCGGCGTCTCGATGATCTCGCCGGAGGGCTTGGCCATCAGGCCACGCATGCCGGCCAGCTGCTTCATCTGCGCTTCCGAACCGCGCGCACCCGAATGTGCCATCATGTAGACGGCATTGATCGGCTCTCCCGGTTTCCGCTGCTGAATGGCTTTCATCATTTCGGCCGAGACGCGATCGGTGATCGTCGACCATGCGTCGACCACCTTGTTATATTTCTCGCCCTGAGTGATCAGGCCTTCCAGATATTGCTGCTCGAACTGCTTGACCTGCGCCTGGGCTTCGTCAATCAACCCCCATTTCGTCTCCGGAATGACGAGATCGTCCTTGCCGAAGGAAATGCCAGCGAGCGTTGCATTGCTGAAACCTGCGGTCATCAGCCGGTCGCAGAAAATGACCGTCTCTTTTTGACCGCAGGTCCGGTAAACGTTGTCGATCAGCGCGGAAATCGACTTCTTCGTCTGAACCGTATTGATCCAGTCGTAGCTGACGCCCGGATGTTTCGGCAAAAGCTGGGCAAGCGTCATCCGTCCCGGCGTCGTGTCGATGGTGCGCACCACCTTCTCGCCCGCGTGGGTGATTTCTTCCCAGCGGATTTTGATCTTCGAATGCCAGGTCAGTGCCTTGGCGTGCAACGCATGCTGAACTTCTGCATAGTCAGCATAGGTCCGACCGGTTTCCTCCGCCTGCGTATCCTCATAGGAGAGATAGTAGAGACCCAGAACGATATCCTGCGTCGGCACGATGATGGGCTTGCCGTTTGCGGGCGAGAGGATGTTGTTGGTGGACATCATCAGCACGCGCGCCTCAAGCTGGGCTTCCAGCGATAGGGGCACGTGCACCGCCATCTGGTCGCCGTCGAAGTCGGCGTTGAAGGCCGTGCAGACCAGCGGATGCAGCTGGATCGCCTTGCCCTCGATTAGGGTCGGCTCGAAAGCTTGAATGCCGAGGCGGTGCAAGGTCGGCGCGCGGTTGAGCATGACCGGGTGTTCGCGGATCACCTCCTCGAGAATGTCCCACACTTCCGGCCGTTCGCGTTCGACCATGCGCTTGGCCGCCTTGATGGTGGAGGCCATGCCGTATTTCTCAAGCCGCGAGTAGATGAACGGCTTGAACAACTCCAGCGCCATCTTCTTCGGCAGGCCGCACTGGTGCAGCTTCAGTTCGGGACCGACGACGATCACGGACCGGCCGGAATAATCGACCCGCTTGCCGAGCAGGTTCTGACGGAACCGGCCCTGCTTGCCTTTGAGCATGTCCGACATCGACTTCAGCGGACGCTTGTTGGCACCGGTGATGACCCGGCCACGGCGGCCGTTGTCGAACAGGGCATCAACCGATTCCTGGAGCATCCGCTTTTCGTTGCGGATGATGATGTCGGGCGCTCGCAGCTCGATCAGCCGCTTCAGGCGGTTGTTGCGGTTGATCACACGGCGGTACAAGTCATTCAGGTCGCTGGTCGCGAAACGGCCGCCATCGAGCGGAACCAACGGCCGGAGTTCGGGCGGGATGACCGGGATCACCTCCATGATCATCCATTCGGGCTTGGAACCCGACTCGAGGAACGCCTCGACCAGCTTGAGCCTTTTCACCGCCTTCTTGCGCTTGGCTTCGGAATTGGTGGTAGCCAGCTCCTCCCGCAGCGAGTCGCGTTCTTTCTCCAGGTCGATCCCGGCGAGCAACGCCTTCAGCGCTTCCGCGCCGATCATCGCGGTGAACGCGTCCTCACCGTATAGATCCTGCGCTTCGTAAAACTCATCCTCGGTCATGACCTGCCGCTCCTTGAGCGGTGTCAGGCCTGGCTCGACCACGATGTACTGTTCAAAATACAGCACCCGCTCCAGATCGCGCAGCGTCATGTCCAGCATGTGACCGACGCGGCTCGGCATCGATTTCATGAACCAGATATGCGCCACCGGCGAGGCCAGTTCGATATGCCCCATCCGGTCGCGACGCACCTTCGAGAGCGTGACCTCGACGCCGCACTTCTCGCAGATGATGCCGCGGTACTTCATACGCTTGTACTTGCCGCACAAGCACTCGTAGTCTTTGATAGGGCCAAAAATCCGGGCGCAAAACAGACCGTCCCGTTCCGGCTTGAAGGTCCGGTAGTTGATGGTCTCCGGCTTACGGATTTCGCCATACGACCAGGAGCGGATGCGCTCTGGCGAGGCGATGGAGATTTGGATGCGGTCAAAGCTCGGCGGGGCCGCGACTTGACCAAAGAAACGCATCAACTCGTTCATAGCTTATCTCCTATGCCCAAAGGCGAAGGACATGCGAAAAACGCACGATGGCGGCGCCGGGGATATCCCAGCGCCGCGGGAACATTCGGGAATTGGCAGGCTTTGCTCAGCCTTCCTCCTCCAGTAACTCGACGTTAAGACCAAGCGACCGCAGCTCCTTGATGAGCACGTTGAACGACTCTGGAATGCCGGCTTCGAACGTGTCATCACCCCGCACAATAGCTTCGTAAACTTTGGTGCGGCCGGCGACGTCATCGGATTTCACGGTAAGCATCTCCTGCAGCGTATAGGCCGCGCCATAGGCCTGCAATGCCCATACCTCCATCTCGCCGAAGCGCTGACCGCCGAACTGCGCCTTACCGCCCAGCGGCTGCTGGGTAACCAAGCTGTACGGACCGATCGAGCGGGCATGGATCTTGTCATCGACAAGATGGTGCAGCTTCAGCATGTAGATGTAGCCGACTGTAACTTTCCGATCGAACGCTTCGCCTGTGCGGCCATCGACCAAGGTGGATTGGCCGGATTCATGCAGCCCTGCCGCCGACAGTTTTTGCCGGATATCATCCTCCCTGGCCCCATCGAACACCGGCGTGGCAATCGGCACGCCGCGGCGCAGATTATGCGCCATGTCCACGAGCTGATCGTCATCCATATCGTCGATCACGTCTTTGTAACCATCACCATAGACCGTGTGCAGTTTCTCCCGCAGGTCCGTCGGCGCAGCCGTTCCTTGCGGGAATGCATCAAGGATATCCCCGATCTGCTGACCGAGGCCTGCGCAGGCCCAGCCCAGGTGAGTCTCTAAGATCTGGCCGACGTTCATGCGACTCGGGACACCCAGCGGATTGAGCACGACATCCACCGGGCGACCATCTTCCAGATGGGGCATGTCCTCGATCGGGACGATGCGGCTGACGACACCCTTGTTGCCGTGGCGGCCCGCCATCTTGTCGCCCGGTTGCAGCTTGCGCTTCACCGCAACGAAGACCTTGACCATCTTCATCACGCCCGGCGGCAGCTCGTCTCCCCGCTCCAGCTTCTCGATCTTGCTCTCGAAACGCTCGTTCAGCGCCTTGACCCCCTGATCGAACCGCTGGGTAAGCATCTCGATTTCGGCCATTACGCGGTCGTCGGCAACGGCGAGGCGCCGCATCTCGCCAGGGGTCAGCCGTTCGAGCACGTCCGGCGTCAACTCCGTGCCGGCCCGCGCGGCCTCGATGCCCTTGGTAACGGTCTGGCCGCTCAACAACTCGCGAAGGCGCGCATTGAACGAGCGGGTCAGAATCCCCCTCTCGTCATCCCGGTCCTTCGCCAGGCGCTCGATCTCGTTCTGATCGATCTGGCGAGCTCGCTCGTCCTTTTCCACGCCGCGGCGGGAGAACACGCGCACCTCAACGACCGTACCGGTCGCTCCCGGCGGCACCTTCAGCGAGGTATCCCGGACATCGGACGCCTTTTCGCCGAAGATCGCGCGCAGCAGTTTCTCCTCCGGCGTCATCGGCGACT
>CAYYSC010000295.1:0-4738 GCA_964474065.1 uncultured Rhodospirillales bacterium
TGACGGAAATCGTTTCGAGCAGTTCTTGTTTTTCCGGAATTTTCAGCGACAGGTGCGCCGCAACCGTGTCCGCCAGCTTCGCCGGGTCTTCCACTTGATTGATGGAGACGAGTACCTCCGGCGGAATCTTCTTGTTGAGCTTCACGTAGGACTCGAACTGGCTGACAACCGTGCGGGCCAACGCCGTTTCTTCGGCGCCTGCCGGCACTTCGTCATCCAGCGTCTGCGCTTCCGCTTCCAGATATTCGTCCTGGCCGATAAACTGAAGGACAGAGGCGCGACGAGCACCTTCGACCAACACCTTCACCGTCCCATCCGGCAACTTCAACAATTGCAGGACCGTTCCGACCGTCCCGACCGAATAAATATCCTCCGGGCTTGGGTCGTTTTCTTCTGCATCCTTCTGCGCGACCAAGAGGATCTGCTTGTCGTTCTTCATAACCTCTTCGAGGGCGCGCACAGATTTATCCCGGCCGACAAACAGTGGCACGATCATGTGCGGAAACACGACGATATCGCGCAGCGGCAGTACGGGAAATGACTCTGTCATATGACACCTCTAACCATGGCCGGCACCCTTTCGGCGCGCGGCAAAACCATTATACGCCAGATAAGCGCCCAATTGCAAAAAACAACAGCGGACGTCGCCAGTTGCTGAAACTCTCTTTCAACACTTGGCAACGTCCGCCCCCATAAGAGAAGCAGTTGACCAGTCAAAGCCTCAAGATGCCAAATCTGGTCCGGCACCTGCCTTTTTCTCCGCATAAATATATAGGGGTGCCGCTCGACCTTCGACGACTTCTCGATTTACGACCATTTCTTCAACCCCGTCGAGGGTTGGCAAGTCGAACATCGAATCCAACAGGATCGATTCCATGATAGACCGCAGCCCACGCGCACCGGTTTTCCGCTCGATTGCCCGGCGAGCCACGCTGATCAGGGCGTCCTCAGTGAACGTCAGGTTCACATTTTCCATCTCGAAGAGCCGCTGGTACTGCTTGACCAGCGCATTCTTGGGCTGGCTCAGGATTTCGACCAGGGCATGTTCATCCAGGTCTTCCAGCGTCGCCAGCACCGGCACGCGCCCGACAAACTCCGGGATCAGCCCGAACTTGAGAAGGTCTTCCGGCTCGATTTGCTTGAGCAACTCGCCAGCCTGGCGGTCGTCCGGCGAGCGGACATCCGCGCCGAAGCCAATAGCCATGCCACGGCCGCGTTCGGCGATGATCTTGTCGAGGCCGGCAAAGGCACCGCCGCAGATGAACAGGATATTCGTCGTATCCACCTGCAGGAATTCCTGCTGGGGGTGCTTGCGCCCACCCTGAGGGGGAACGCTGGCGACCGTGCCTTCCATAATCTTCAGCAACGCCTGTTGCACACCCTCGCCCGAGACGTCCCGCGTAATTGACGGATTGTCCGACTTACGGCTGATCTTATCGACCTCGTCGATATAGACAATACCGCGTTGCGCCCGCTCGACATTATAATCCGCCGCTTGCAGCAGGCGAAGAATGATGTTCTCCACGTCTTCGCCAACATAACCCGCTTCGGTCAGCGTGGTCGCATCCGCCATGGTGAACGGCACGTCGAGGATGCGGGCCAATGTCTGCGCCAGTAACGTCTTCCCGCAGCCGGTGGGACCGATCAGCATGATATTGGACTTGGCGATTTCGATCTCGCCCGACTTGCCCGCGTGGGCAAGTCGTTTGTAATGGTTGTGCACCGCTACCGAGAGAACGCGTTTTGCGCTTGGTTGTCCGATAACGTAGTCATCCAACACTTCGCAGATTTCCTGCGGAGTAGGCACGCCGTCCCGGGACTTCACCATCGTGTTTTTGTGCTCTTCACGGATAATATCCATGCAGAGTTCGACACATTCGTCACAAATAAAAACGGTCGGTCCCGCGATCAGCTTTCGCACTTCGTGCTGGCTCTTCCCGCAGAAAGAGCAGTACAATGTGTTCTTGGCGTCGCCGCCGCTGCCGGATTTGCTCATAAGGCTTCCCAATCGGTCCGCGTACTCTAGCGATTCATGTTGGCAGGCTTAGCGCCGCTCGACAATGGGTCAAGCGAACGAACTGCCGTGGCCTTCCGCGGGGCCGGCGGGCACAGGTACCATGATGGACCAGTAATCTTTCGAAAGTCCAAAAAAAACCGCCCCCTCAGCCCACGCCTTCAAGCGCTGCGGTTGGCCGCTTCGCAACCACATCGTCAATGATTCCGAAGCTTTTTGCCTCCTCACCGCTCATGAAGCGGTCACGTTCCAATGCCTCCTCAACGCTTTTGATGTCCTGGCCGGTGTGATGAACGTAAATTTCGTTCAGCCGCTGGCGAAGCGACAGGATTTCGCGGGCATGGATCTCGATATCGCTCGCCTGTCCCTGAAATCCGCCGGAGGGTTGGTGAACCATCACCCGTGCATTTGGAAGGCAATAGCGCTTCCCGGCAGCCCCTGCCGCCAACAGCAACGAGCCCATGCTCGCCGCTTGGCCGATACACACCGTCGACACCTCGCAGCCAATGTATTGCATGGTGTCGTAGACAGCCAGGCCCGACGACACGACACCGCCCGGCGAGTTGATGTAGAAATAAATGTCTTTCTTCGGGTTCTCGGCCTCGAGAAACAGCAACTGCGCACAGATCAAGCTTGCTACGGCGTCGTGAACCGGCCCCGTCAAAAAGATGATCCGCTCCTTCAGCAGGCGCGAATAGATGTCGTAGGCACGCTCGCCCCGATTGGTGGATTCCACCACCATGGGAACGAGCATGTTCATCGACGGTTCAAAAGAGTGGTTGGACACGGTGCTTGATTCCCTGTGCTCTCGAATGTCTCTGGCGGCAGCCACCCCTCAGGCGCTCTCGCTAGCCGCCTCTTTTTCCCCCGCCTCCTCGGCGTCGGAGTCGTTCGTGATCTCTTCCGGCGGAACTTTCCGCACCTCGACCTGCGCTAACTCTAAGATGTAGTCGACCACCTTGTCTTCCAAGATCGGTGCCTGCAGTTGACCCAGCGCCTGCGGGTTTTCCATGAAAAATTTCTGCACCATCTCCTCTTGACCCGGGTACTGCGCCGCCTGCTGAGCCACGGCCTGGCCAAGATCCTCGCCGCTCACCTCGATATTGTTCTGCCGCCCCACCTCTGAAAGGAGCAAACCGAGACGGACCCGACGTTCCGCGACCTTGCGGTATTCCTCTTTCAACTGTTCATCGGTCTTGCCTTCGCGCACTTCCTCGGCGTTCGGGCCATTCAGCTGCTCTTCCACCTCACGCCAGACGCCTTCGAATTCCTGGTCCACCAGCACTTGTGGGAGGGGGAAGTCATGAAGTTCGTCCAGCTTGTCAAACAACTGGCGCTTCACCCGGTTGCGCGCAGCGTTTTTGTAGTCACGCTCCAGCGTTTCCCGGATCTTGCTGCGCAGATCGTCGAGCGATTCCGCACCCATCTTTTCCGCGAGCGCATCGTCGATCGTCGCGGGTGCCAGCGCCTTCAGGCCCTTCACGGTGACCTTGAAGGAAGCCTCTTTTCCCGCGAGGTGTTCCGCGCCGTAGTCTTCCGGGAAGTTGACCGTGACAGTCTTCTCTTCACCCGGCGAAACACCGGTCAACTGCTCTTCAAAGCCAGGGATGAAAGACCCGCTGCCGAGCACCAGCTCGTAATCTTCCGCGGCGCCGCCCGGGAACAACTCGCCATCGATGGAGCCTTCGAAGTCGATCACGACGACATCGCCGTCCCCTGCAGGACGCGGCTCCGCGACATCGATTCGCTCCCGCTGGTTTTCGGCCATCCGGTTGAGTACTTCGTCGATATCGCTATCCGGGATCTCCGGCTCCAGCCGCTCCAGTTCAAGCGTGGAGAAGTCCACCGGAGCAATCTCCGGCAGCAATTCCGCCTTTAGCTTGAACTTGAAATCCTGACCCTCGTCGTACTCGACATCGGCGATTTCCGGCTGGGTCGCTGGGCGCAGTCCGCGATCATCCATCGCCGACTGAATGCCCTCCTTCACGGCCTCGTCGATAACTTCGCCGGTCACGGACTTGCCGAACCGCTGGCGCAAGATTTTCATGGGCGCCTTGCCTGGTCGGAAACCGGGCAGATTGATCGTAGGCGCCGCTTCCTGCAGCTTTTCGTCCACTTTCGCCGTAATCGTGTCTGAGGCGATCACGCACTCGAACTCGCGCTTCAGGCCTTCGTTCAGCGTTTCGGTGACTTGCATCGAATGCTCTATTCGTTCCTATCCGAGAGCCGGTTTCCGGCTGTATTGGTGCGGGCGAAGGGACTCGAACCCCCACGGCCAAGGGCCACTGGAACCTAAATCCAGCGCGTCTACCAGTTCCGCCACGCCCGCGTCGCGAAAGCGTGGTCCTATCTCAGCCTCCGCTGCGGCGCAAGGCGAACTTGCCGCGGCGTCGGCCGGCTACACCCGCGAGCGGTCAAATACCGGCTTCTGTCCGCTGCCGTAACGCTTCAGGGCTCCTTCATTGCCGACCGCGTTCGGGCGCTGGAAAATCCAGTTCTGCCAAGCCGAAAGCCGGGCAAAAATTTTGGTTTCCATGGTTTCGGGGCCGGGGAACCGCAGGTTGGCCTCCATCCCGACCATCGCGTCCGGAGAGAAGCTGGAACGCTCCTCCAAAAAGACACGCAACTCTTCTTCCCAGTCGATGTCGTCGAACGCGAAGGTCACAAGCCCCAGACGTTCCGCCTCGATCCCCAGCCGCGAGACCAGCGTGGCGGTGCGGTCGG
>CAYYSC010000296.1:0-4727 GCA_964474065.1 uncultured Rhodospirillales bacterium
AGGATATCCGGCGCTGAAACACCAGCATCCCGCACCAGAAAGACCGCGGTCGCAAGTCCGGCAATGCCTCCCCCAACGATGTAATGGCGGCCGCCACCCAGCTCGGTGCCAGCCAAACCGGGTTCGCTACCTGGCGCGGCCATCACCTCTAGAGACCGTGCGGCTCACCGAGACATCGCTTCCGCGAACTTTGCTGCCGCCGCACGGAGCTTTTCCCGTTGATACGGCTGAATATCCTCCACCTTTGCGGCGGCATCGGCCGCGCCATCGAGCAGATCGGCCAGCAATTGGTAGTGAACGTGGAATCCCACATGCCGCCGCTCGGGTCCGCCCCGCACGAGGTAGATATGCACCCCCTCGTCATCTGCGGTCACTTCGTAGCGGCTCTGGTGACCGAAAGATCCGTGGTAGAATTTTTCGGGAAAATCGATGGACACTTCTGCTTTGTCGCTGATCGGTCTGGAGACCATGAGCTTTGATTCCCGATGTTCTTGGCTTCGGATGAGGCCGGCCCGTCGCCCGCCAGTTCGTAGCATTATAGTCTGGAAAGCCGTGGCCATGCATCCCTTTCGCTTTCCCGGGTTGGACAGTCCTGCACCGTGCATTATTTACTGGGTTTCCCTCCAGGCGGTCGATCCTTGCGAATTGCCACTTTCAACGTTCAGAACATGCGCCTGCGCCGCCAGGGCGGCGGTCTGCACCTCGACGGCGCCCGCGATGGTGACATTCCGGCGGACCGGACGCCGGAAGCTGCAAATCTGGACCTGGTCGACCGCGATCTGACGGCGCGCGTGTTGGGGGAAGCTAACGCCGACGTGGTCGCGTTACAGGAGGTGTTTGACCAAGCCAGCCTGGACCATTTCCACGATCACGTGATGGCACCGGCGGGTGTGACTGCTTATCCCTACCGCTACTGTCTGCCGGGGAACGATGGCCGGGGCTTGGACATCGCCCTGATGAGCCGCCTGAAGCCGGTCCGTATCGAGAGCCATGCGGGGGAAACCCCGTCAAGTCTGGGATTGGAGCCCGTCGCAGGATGTAAGGCCAATGACCGGGTGTTCCGTCGGGATTGTCTGGAGGTGGATCTGGGCCCGCTGACCCTCTTTGTCTCTCATTTCAAGGCGCCCTATCCTGATTTGGATGCTGCCCAGCCGATCCGCCGGCTGGAAGCGGCCGCGGTCGCCAAATTGATTGAGCGGCGGTTCCGGCAACCGGACACCGCATTTTGGCTGGTGGCCGGAGATTTGAACGAGCCGGGGCCGGCCGAGCGGACCGCTGGGTCTGCGCTGGAGCCGATCATGGCGCTGGGCGGTGTCGATCTGATGTTGCGTATTTCGGCGGAGGAGCGCTGGTCGTTTCACCAGCCTTATTCGGAGATTTACTCCCGCCCCGACGCTCTGATTGCCTCCCGCGCGTTGGCGGAGGAGCATCCCGATGCTGTCCCGGGCATTATCCGCTCGGGGCTCGATTTCGATGCGGACCGGTATTCAGGAAAGCGACTTGCCGGCGTCGGCCAGCACCGGCCGCACGCGAGCGACCATGCGGCGGTCGTTGTCGATTTTCCAGGATTGGAAGGAGGTCCGGCGGCCGGTCCTGGCGCATCCAAGCCATCCAAAACCTAATCGGGCATAAAGGCTCCTCAGCATCTTTGACGAACCAGGCAAAGAAATCTTATCCGGCCTCGGCGTCGTCTTGGTTGCCATCCTTCTACCCGTAGAACACCTAACCTGGCGCCATGACAGCCCCTTACCATCGGGGCCAGCTTGTCGCGCATAACGCCGCCGGGCGCATTCATTTCCTTCCTGCCATTCCGGCACCGGCTAACACCGGGAGTGCCGACGCGACAGAAGGGATCTTCCGCATTCTTGGGTACACCCGGGGAGACGGATTACGATCTGACCTATAGGTAGAAGATGCGAATAGGTAGCATTCCCTTGCTAAACCCGGGTATGGTGAAGCCGCTTCCGTAGCCTCGGTGAGGCGCATTGCTTAGCGCCTTTAGGGAGGCCTTTTTGACTATTTGAGTTTGGCGGGTTAGTGAATATCGCCCATCTCGCGAACGGACGCGGCGAGGGAAGCACAGCGTCCACTACTGATGAACAGTCAGGAGTCACGGATGAAGAGAGTTTTATCATTGGCGGCAGGCGCCACGTTTCTGGCGGCCAGTGCCGCCGCCGGCACGTTGGACGACGTGAAGGAAAAGGGTTATCTGGACTGCGGTATTAATACCGGTCTGATCGGTTTCGCTGCGCCTGACGACGAGGGGAATTGGAGCGGCTTCGACGTCGATATGTGCCGGGCGGTTGCCGTTGCCGTGTTTGGCGATCCTGAGAAGGTAAAATACACGCCGACCACCGCCAAATCCCGCTTCCCAACCCTCGCGTCCGGCGAGATCGACCTGCTGTCGCGTAACACCACCTGGACCTTCAGCCGCGACGTTAACCTGGGCTTCGAGTTCGCCGGCGTGAACTATTATGACGGCCAGGGTTTCATGATCCGCAAGGACTTGGGCGTGAAGAGCGCGCGGGAACTGGGCGGCGCCAGTGTCTGTATCCAGTCTGGCACCACGACGGAGTTGAACCTGGCGGACTATTTCGCCCGGCATGACATGTCTTTTGAGCCGATTGTCGTCGAGACTGCCAACGAAGCCCGCCCGGCTTACGAAGCTGGCCGTTGCGACGTTTACACCACGGATGCCTCGGGCCTGGCGTCGGTTCGCGCCCAGCTCGACGACCCGAGTGACCACGTAATTCTGCCGGAGATCATTTCGAAGGAGCCGTTGGGGCCAGTGGTGCGCCATGGCGATCATCAATGGGGCGACGTGGTTCGTTGGACCTTGAATGCCATGATCATCGCCGAGGAACTGGGCGTTACCTCCGAAAACGTCGACCAGATGAAGGATTCGCCCAATCCGGAAGTGCAGCGCCTGTTGGGTGTCAGCGGCGAGTATGGCGAAATGCTGGGTCTGTCGAAGGACTGGGGCTACAACGTCATTAAATCCGTTGGCAATTATGGCGAGAGCTTTGAACGCCACATCGGACCGAACACCGAGGTGGGGCTGGAACGCGGCCTGAACGCGCTCTGGACCAAAGGCGGCATTCTCTACGCACCGCCCTTCCGTTAAGGACGAAGAGAGCGACCGTATGCCGGCAGGGAGGAGTTCGATCCAGGGCTCCTCCCTTTGGCGTTCTTTTGGCAGGTGGAACGCCGTACGCTGCTGCGCCCGAACGATGGCAGGTCAGGGAAAAGTTAGGATATGGCGGTAGGCTCGTTGGTGGGCGGTCCGGGGGCGGGCGGAGCGTTCTGGAACGATCGGCGTTTCCGCGCGATCGTCGCGCAAGCGGTGGTGATGGGGCTGTTGGGCCTACTGATCTACTTCGTTGTCTCCAACACGATCTACAATCTGGAGCAACGGAACATCGCCACCGGGTTTTGGTTCCTGACCCAGCCGGCCGGCTTCGAAATCGAGCTGACATTGATCCCCTATTCGTCGGCCTCGACCTACGGCCGGGTGTTCTTCGTCGGTTTGTTGAACACGTTGCTCGTCGCCTTGTTGGGCTGCATTTTCGCCACCATTCTCGGCTTCATCTTGGGCGTGCTCCGCCTTTCGGGGAACTGGCTGCTTGAGCAGATCATCTATTGGTTTGTCGAGTTCACGCGCAACGTGCCGCTGCTTCTGCAGATCATCTTTTGGTACACTGTTATGCTGGGCCTGCCGCACCTTCGGCAGAGCATTGAGCTTCTGGATACCTTTTACCTCAATAACCGCGGCCTGTTCTCGCCGGCGCCGATCCTGGGAGAGAAGTTTTCCCTGGTCTTGGTCGCTTTTGCCGGAGCAGTGCTGGCGGCGTGGGGCGTTGCCCGTTGGGCGAAGAAGCGGCAGGCGGCAACAGGCCAGTCTTTTCCGGCGTTCTGGGTCGGGCTTGCCTTGATCGTTGGCGTCCCGGCGCTGGCGTATTGGCTGCTCGGTTCGCCCATCGAATGGGATCATCCGGAGCGAACCCGGTTCAACCTGAGGGGCGGGCTTGCCATCCGTCCCGAATTCATGGCGTTGCTCGTTGCGCTCAGCCTCTACACCGCCGCTTTCATTTCGGAAATCGTGCGCGCCGGCATCCTGTCCGTGCACCGGGGCCAGCGCGAGGCGGCGGCCGCCTTGGGCTTGCGACCGAACCTGACCATGCGGCTGATCATCGTACCGCAGGCGATGCGGGTCATCATCCCGCCGCTGGCCAGCCAGTACATGAATCTGACCAAGAACAGTTCCCTGGGCTTTGCCATTGGGTACGCGGAGTTGATGGCGGTGTTCGGCGGAATCACCCTCAACCAGACCGGCCAGGCCATCGAATGCATGGCGATCGTGATGGGCACCTACCTTGTGATCAGCTTATCCATCTCCGCTTTCATGAACTGGTACAATGTCCGCGTTCGCCTCGTCGAACGCTGAGACCGCGGAGGCACCGACCCATGACCGCTCCCGAAGCGGAACTCACCGTATGGAAACCGGCCGAAAGCCGCCCGCCGCCGCGTGCGGCGACCGGCGCGCTCGGTTGGATTCGGGAAAACCTGTTTTCCGGCTGGTTGAACACACTCCTGACGATCGGATCGGTCTACCTCCTATGGGTAGCCGTGCCTCCTTTTCTGGACTGGGCAATTTTTTCGGCCACCTGGGACGGCGCGAGCCGCCAGGACTGCGATCTGGCTGCAGGTGCATGCTGGCCAGTGATTTT
>CAYYSC010000297.1:0-4712 GCA_964474065.1 uncultured Rhodospirillales bacterium
ATGGCGTAGCATAGAGGATCAAATGACCGACCCGATGCCGGGCAAACAGGTGAAGCGCCGCCTTGGGAAACGGTCATAACGCCAAAAAAAGAGAGCCGGCGGCGATGGGGCGCTTGCCTGAAAACGGGTTGACGCACTAACGCGCCTCTCTCACGCGCCGCCGTTTCCTCAGATCGCGAACGAACTGCCGCAGCCGCAAGAGGAACTGGCATTCGGGTTCTTCACCACGAACGCGGCGCCGGCCAGGTCCTCGACATAGTCCACTTCGGCGCCCCCCAGCAGGTCGAGGCTCACCTCGTCGACGACCAACGGAATGCCGTGGTATTCGAAGACATGGTCGTCCTCTCCCACTTCCTTCGTAAAATCGAATCCGTACTGGAAGCCAGAGCAGCCGCCGCCGGAAACGGTCAGGCGCAGCATCAGGCCGTCGTCGCCCTCCAGTTTCCGCAGGTAAGCGACGCGGTCGGCAGCGGCCTTGGAAAGGCCGACGCTCGGCAAGTCGGCAATGGTGTCCGGCATTCTCTCAATCCTCAGATAGGGCCCGTCCAGGATGTGTCCGCGCTAGCGGGTTGAGTTTCATTCGCATATATTTAGAACTCTCGCCGCCGCAGTCAAATGCTGGCATTTTTGTCAGCCGTGCCGAAGCCGAAAGCGAAGCGTGCGTGCCAGCTCCTTACGCCAGCGATCCCGCCCTCTGCAGAGGCCGTCTGCATGCCGAGGCGGAGGCGACGAACCGCTCGCCATTTCAGCGCGACCGGGACCGGATCATCCATTCCAATGCCTTCCGCCGCCTGAAATACAAGACCCAGGTATTCGTCTACCATGAGGGTGACTACTACCGTACCCGGCTGACCCACTCGATCGAGGTCGCGCAGATCGCTCGCACTATCTGCCGCATGCTGGGGCTGAACGAGGACCTGGCCGAGGCGCTGGCGCTCGCTCATGACCTGGGTCATACGCCGTTCGGGCACGCCGGCGAGGATGCCTTGCAGGCTTGTCTCGACCGGGCCGGCGGGTTCGACCACAATGCCCAAACTCTCCGGATTCTCACGCGGCTGGAGCGACGTTACGCTGATTTCGACGGCTTGAATCTGACCTGGGAAACACTGGAAGGTGTGGTGAAGCACAATGGGCCGCTGACCGGCCCGAACGCGCCCCAGCAAAAGCCGGTTCCCGAGGAGATCCTCGCCTACGATGCGCAACATCCGCTCGGGCTCGACCGGTTCGCCAGCGCCGAGGCGCAAATTGCCTCGCTGGCGGACGACATCGCCTACAACAACCACGACTTCGACGATGGCCTGCGGGCGGGCCTGTTCGAACTGGACGATGTGGCGGAATTGCCGCTGATCGGCGATCTGCTGCAGGAGGTCCGCACCAAGTATCCGGAGCTCGACAGCCAGCGTTCCATCTATGAGACGATTCGGCGGATGATCGGTGCCATGGTGTACGATCTCACGGACCACACCAGAGAACGGCTGGAGGCTTCCGGGGTCCAGAGCGCCGATGCCATCCGGGAATTGGGCCGGCCGGTGGTGGCTTTCTCGGACGGCATGGTTCGTGACCTGAATGCCTTGCGCGCGTTTCTGAAAGAGCGCATGTACCGGCACTATCTCGTCAATCGGATGGCCTCCAAGGCCCGGCGGATCGTCACGGAGCTTTACGACCAGTTCGTGGCGGAACCGTCTATCCTGCCGACGGAATGGTCCGCCCAGACGGATGGCCCGGACGGCGAGCGGACGCGCCGCGTCGTCGCCGACTATATCGCAGGCATGACGGATCGTTATGCTCTGCGCGAACACGAACGCATTTTTGACCGGCACAGCCAGATATGAATCCATTCCGCGACTTTCTCGACGCGATCCAGAGCATTCTTCAGGGTTGGATTGATGACGGCACGCTGCCCCAAGGGCTGCCCATCGACCGGATCAGCGTGGAACCGCCGCGCGAGCCTTCGCACGGTGACATGGCGTGCAACGCCGCCATGGTGCTGGCCAAGCCTGCCGGCGTGAACCCGCGGGACCTGGCGGCCCGGCTAGCCGCCACGCTGGCTCAGCTGCCGGAGGTGGCAGAGGCCGAGGTGGCCGGTCCCGGGTTTCTGAACTTGCGCCTGCAGCCGGAGTACTGGCAGCGGCAGATGGAAGGCATCCTCGCGGCCGGGATAGGTTATGGCGACAGCGACCTGGGCAAGGCCGAACCCGTCAACATTGAGTATGTTTCCGCCAACCCGACGGGGCCGATGCATATCGGCCACACTCGCGGCGCGGTGGTCGGGGATGCCCTCGCGGCGCTCCTCGCGAAGGCCGGCTACGCCGTCACGAAGGAGTACTACATCAATGACGCCGGCGCCCAGGTTGACGCGCTGGCTCGGTCTGCGTTCTTGCGTTACCGCGAGGCTCTTGGCGAGGACATCGGCGAGATGCCGGCCGGCCTTTATCCGGGAGACTACTTGGTGCCGGTCGGTCAGGTGCTGGCGGAGGCGCATGGCGAGTCACTGAAAAACCGGGATGAAGCTGAATGGCTGCCGGTCGTCCGCGATGTCGCGATCGATGCCATGATGGTGCGGATCAAAGCCGATCTCGCGGCGCTGGGTGTCCAACACGACGTGTTTTCGTCCGAGCGGGAGCTGGTCGAGGCTGGCGCCGTAGACCGGGCGCTGGCGGCGCTGGAAGCCAAGGGACTGATTTATACCGGCGTGCTGGAGCCGCCGAAAGGCAAGCTGCCGGAAGACTGGGAAGAACGCCCGCAGACGCTCTTCCGCGCCACGGAATTCGGGGATGACGTCGACCGCCCGATGAAGAAATCGGACGGCTCCTGGACCTATTTCGCCACTGACGTTGCCTATCATTACGACAAGGTACGGCGGGGAGCAAAGACTCTCATTGATGTGATGGGGGCGGATCATGGCGGTTACGTCAAGCGCGTGACGGCATCGGTGAAGGCGCTTACCGATGGCAAGGCGGTGCTGGACGTGAAGCTTTGTCAACTCGTACGCCTGATGCGGCAGGGCGAGCAGGTGCGGATGTCCAAGCGGTCCGGCGATTTCGTCACCCTGCGGGAGTTGGTCGACGATGTCGGTCGGGATGTCGTTCGGTTCATCATGCTGACCCGCAAGAACGATGCGCCGCTGGACTTCGACCTCGACAAGGTCGTGGAGGAGAGCCGGGATAACCCGGTTTTCTATGTCCAGTACGCGCACGCCCGCGCACACTCGGTGCTGCGGCATGCGGCCGGGATGTTTGGCGCTGACGCCGTCGAGGCCTCGGTTCTGGCGCAGGCGGACCTCTCCCCGCTGAGCGACGAGGACGAGCTCGGCCTGATCAAGATCTTGGCGAGTTGGCCGCGAGTGGTGGAGCAGGCAGCAATCGCGCATGAGCCGCACCGAATCGCGTTCTATCTTGGCGAGGTCGCGGCCGCCTTTCACGCGCTATGGAACAAGGGCCGCGACAACACCACTTTACGGTTTATCCAACAGGATGAACCCCACGCAACGAAAGCCCGTCTGGCCATGGTAGCTGCCATGGCCACGGTTATCGGCTCCGGCTTAAGGGTCATGGGAGTCACGCCAAGGGAGAGCATGTAGTGTCGAGCCAGACCGATGGCCCGTTTCGCAATGACGACCCTGAACACGAGGTTCAGGAAAGCCGGGCTGCGCGCTGGTTCCGCTGGTTTGTGTATGGCTTCGTGGCGCTGTGCGCCGGCACGCTCATCGTATGGGCCTTAAGCGGAAAGCCGGAGCGGGAGGTCGGTGTGATCCGGGCCCCGGATATCCCGGACCGAGCGCCCCCGGTGGAGGACCCGAGCCGGGTAACAAACCAGGATCAGCCCATCTACGAGCGGTTGGCGGCTGGCACTTCGAGCGAGCGGGGGCAGGAATTGCTGCCGCCGGCCGAGCGTCCGATGAGCCAGGACCAGCTCAGTGCGCTGCTGGACGGACCTGCGCCGCCGGAGGAAGAAGAGCAAAAGCCGGAGGAACAGCAGACCGCGGCTTTGAGTCATCCCGCAGGCCCGGCGGCGCCGGGCCAGGGGGAGCCGGAATCGGTCCCGGACAGTGACACCCCTGATCCCAAGCCATCAACGGAGGATGGAGCACTGCCGGAAGCAGGCGGTCTTGAGACGGTGCCGCCTCCGCCGAGTGTGGTGAAGCAACCGGAAGCGCCGGCCGCGCCTTCGTTCCGTATCCAGATCGCCTCGGTAAGGACGCCTGATCAGGCGGAAGCGGAATGGGGCCGGGTAAGCAACCGCCATCCGGACCTGCTGGGCCGCCTCTCGCCATTTTACCCGACCCACGAATCGGGGGCGCGCGGGACGTACGTGCGCGTCCAGGCGGGTCCGCTGATCGACAAGGCGCTGGCAGAGCTTCTCTGCAGCCAGTTGAAAGCGCGGAAGGTCGATTGCTTTGTCGTCGAACCCTAGGGCGTGCATCCTCGGTGTGGCGGGTTTGGCGCTGACAGCGGAAGAGCGCGCCTTCTTCGCCGAAGCCCAGCCGCTCGGCTTCATCCTGTTCGCGCGGAATATCGAAGCACCGCCGCAGGTGCGCGTATTGGTTGAGTCTTTGCGCGCCGCGGTCGGTCGCCCGGATGCGCCTGTGCTGATCGACCAGGAGGGCGGACGCGTTGCCCGCCTGCGCCCGCCGCATTGGCATGCGTTGCCCGCTGCGGCGCGGATTGCCGGGCTGTCTCCGGCGCAGGCGGAGCAGGCGGCTTGGCTCGCCG
>CAYYSC010000298.1:0-4702 GCA_964474065.1 uncultured Rhodospirillales bacterium
CGCCAGCCGCGGGCCATCGATGTTGGCGCGCAGATGCCCCATCATCCGCTCCGCGTCTACGAGATGGGCGAACTCGCCATCAATTTCGAGGACGCAACGCCGGATGACATCGCGGAAATGCGCCGCCTGACCGAGGAAGCGCTGAAGGCGGGCGCGTTCGGCTTCACCACTTCCCGCACGGAGTCTCATCGTACCACCCAGGGCGAACGCGTGCCGGCGCGCTATGCCCAGGCCGAGGAACTGATCGGCATCGGCCAAGCGTTCCGGACGGTTGACCACGGTGCGTATGGCATGCTCAACGACTTCGAGGATGAAGCTGCGGAATTCGATTGGATCACGCGCGTTGGCAAGGAAACCGGGCGGCCGCTTTGGTTCCTGATGACCGACCGCTATTCCGATCCGCAGCGCTGGCGGCGACTGATGGGCGGGGTTCATCAGGCCCGCGACGCGGGCGCCAACGTAACGGCGCAGATCGCGGGACGGCAGGTCGGCGTGATCCTCGGACTTTCGACCTCACTGACGCCGTTCAGCGGCCGGCCGAGCTTCGCAGCTTTGAACGGTATGCCGCATAAAGAGCGAGTGGCGATCCTGAAATCGCCGGAAATGCGGGCGAAGATCCTGGCGGAGGAGAACGCCGACGAACTCCTTTCCAAGCTGCCCCCGCTGCAACGGGCGATTGCGTCGCGTTGGGACCGCATGTACATCCTCGACGACCCGCCCGAGTACGAGCCGAAACCGGAAGCGGCAGTAGAGACTGCGGCACGGCTCGCCGGCAAGGAGCCGCAGGAATTCGTCTACGACTTTCTGACGGAGGGCGATGGCGGCGGCATGATTCTGTTCCCCGTCACCAACTTCGTCACCGGCGACCTGGAGCCGGTGCACGAGATGATGCAGGACCCGGCGACGATCATCGGGCTCGGTGATGGCGGCGCGCATTGCGGCCAGATTTGCGATGCGAGCATGCCGACCTTCATGATTACCCACTGGACCCGCGACCGGACCCGCGGCGACAAGTTTCCGGTGGAATGGGCGGTGCGCCGTCTGACCAGCGAAACGGCCGATTTCTTCGGGTTCAAGGACCGGGGCCGGCTTGCGCCCGGCCTGAAGGCGGACGTGAACCTGATCGACTATGACAACCTCCGCATCCGTCGGCCGGAGGTCGTGTTCGATCTGCCGGCCGGCGGCCGCCGCTTGGTGCAGCGGGCGGACGGCTATGTCGCCACCATCGTATCAGGCGTGCCCATCTTCGAAAACGGCAAGGCCACGGGAGCGCTGCCGGGTAAACTGGTAAGGGCCGCCTGAGCAGGCCTGGCCGTTCAGTCTGAGGCGCTCCGAAGCATGTTCGGACTGCCCATCTTGGAATATGCCAGCTTTGGCCACTAGGCGTGGGGCCAAGCTGGCATATAATATTATGCGACGGCGGTTTCTCGCCGTAACTTCGCCAGACGACGGGGAGATGGCCAGATGCCGCTCAAGGTAATCGGATCCGGTTTCGGACGCACGGGCACGATGTCAACGAAACAGGCGCTGGAGCAGCTTGGGTTCGGGCCGTGCCACCACATGGTCGAAGTCATGACCAACCCCACGCAGCCGGCGAAATGGAAGGCGATTGCCGCCGGGGAAAAGGTCGACTGGACGGACATATTCGACGGCTATGTCTCACAGGTCGATTGGCCGGGAGCCGCGGTTTGGCGAGAGACCGCGACGGCTTTTCCGAACGCCAAGATCGTCCACACGGAACGGCCCGAAGATGAATGGTGGAATAGCTTCAGCGGGACCATCGCCAAATTCTTCACGGTCGCGCCGACCTTGCCGCTGCCGCCGCACATCGCAGACATCTTTCAGACCATGTCCGGCTGGTTCGTGAAAAATACCTTCAGGGATTACACCGAGCGCGACTGTGCGATAGCGGCATATCGGGAGAATAACGCGCGGGTGCGCGAAGTGATTCCGCCGGAGCGGTTGCTGGTGTTCAACGTGGCCGAAGGCTGGGACCCGCTTTGCCGTTTTCTCGAGGTGCCCAAACCGGCCACCCCGTTTCCGCGGAGCAATCCGCGGGACGAGTTCTGGGCGCACTTTGGCGGCGAGCCTGCCTAGGTCTCAAACCCCGCCATCTTCTGCGCTCCGGCACCCGGAGGCTACTCCACCTCAGGGTCGCGCACGCGCAGCATCAGGATAATGCCGACCAGGAAGAAGAGCATGATGGAGGCGACGGCGATCCTCTGGCTGCCGCTGACCTCTGCCAGCCAAGCGACCAGTGCCGGTCCGATAAAGGACGTCGCCTTTCCGGATGTTGCATAGAACCCGTACATTTCCGTTTCCATATCCGCTGGCGCAAGGCGGCCCATCAACGAGCGGCTGGCCGATTGTACCGGCCCCATGAAAAGGCCAAGAGCCACCCCGAATACCCAAAAGACCTGGGTCTGATCGGTGATCACCAGGATGGTGCCGCAGGCCAGCAGGCCGACCAACGACGCGAGAATGGTCCGTTTCGGACCAATCCAGTCGTCGACCCAGCCCCCGACGGCGGCCCCCAATCCGGCCGCGACATTCAGGGCAATGCCGAACAGCGTCACTGTCGCGACATCCATGTCGAACGTACCCGCCGCATAGACACCGCCGAACACGAACATGGTGTTCAGGCCGTCATAGTAGAACAAACGCGCGATCAGAAACCGAAAGGTGTTCGCGTGGGAGCGGATTCGGCGGAAGGTCTGCACCAATTGCCTAACCCCCTGGCGGAGCATGGTGCCAGGGCTTTGCCTGGTCGCTGCCCGATCTGGCGTCCACAGGAAAAGCGGCAGCGCGAACACGGCGAACCAGCATGCTGCCAGCGGGCCGACAATGCGGACATGTTCTGCCGTGTCCTTATCCAGACCCAGCGGCGGGGTCTCGACGCGGATAAAGCCGAATAACGCGACGCTCAGAATCACCAAGCCACCGATATAACCGAGCCCCCAGCCCCAGCCGGACAGCCGCCCCATCTGATGGGAGGGAACGAGCCGCGGCAGCATCGAATTGTAGAAAACGAAGCTCATCTCGAAGCCGAACTGACCGATCCCGACCAGAATCAGGGCCAGCAAGACCGCTGACGCTGCAGGCTCGACAAACCATAGCCCGGCAGTGGCGCCGACGCACAAGACGGTGCACATAGCCAGCCACGGCTTGGCTGGCCCACCCTGGTCGGCAACGGCGCCAGCGATGGGCGCCATCAAGGCCACCGCGATGCTTGCGATTGCAATGGTCGTGCCCCAGAGTGACGTCCCTGCCTCCGGTGTTTCCGCGACCGCGCGGGTGAAATAGGCGCTGAACACGAAGCTCAGAATCACCGTTGCGAAGGCGTTGCCCGCCCAATCGTAAAGGGCCCAGGAGATTTGAGCGCGCCGGCCCACGGGGCGTGGTTCGCGTTGCTGAAAGGATGGGGTCACGGCGCTGTCTCGATCCTCACGCGTTCGCCGGCCAACACGGGGAATTGCGGGATGGCAATCTTCAGCGCTGGGCCGTGGTCGAATATGTTTGCTCCGACCCGCCCCGCTAGGGGCCGACGGTCCGTCTCACCTCCGCCGAAGACTATAGCCCTCGGCCTCTTTTGGCCCGGCCGCTACGCCGTCACTCGGCCGCGAGAGCCCCGCGCCCATCCTTCAGATGCCGGATCAGCTGCCGGTCGTGACGGGTCATGGCGGAGAGGCCGGCGCTCTCGGTATAAGGCTGCCAGCGGGGAGCGGGGCCTTCGACCTCGTCGCCCATGACCGTTACGCGTTCGATCACACGTTCGCCTGCAAAGTCGTTCACCACATAGTGCTGGGTGAAGCGATTGTCCCACATGCCAATGGTGCCGGCCTGCCAGTGATAACGCACGGTGAAGGCCGGCTGCTGTACCCAGCGGGTCAGGTAGGCGAGCAGGTGATCGCTCTCCTGCGCGCTCATCTCGACGATGCGGCGGGTGAAGTGCTCGTTCACGTAAAGTGCCTTCCGGCCCGTCTTGGGATCGACACGCACCACGGGATGAATGTGCATCCGGTCGGCGCGGTCATGCGGGTGCGCATCGTGCAGCGCACTCAATCCCTGGCACAGTTCCTGCAGAGGCGGCGAAAGCCCCTCGTAAGCCGCGACCAGGCTAGCCCACATCGTGTCGCCGCCGACCTCCGGGCAGACCTTCATGTTCAGGATCGACATCAGCGCGGGCCGTTCCAGGAAGGTCAAGTCCGTGTGCCACTCGTCCGCGATGCCGCCCTGGCTGGCCGCCAGCCGGAACAATTCCGGGTAGTCGTCCGGCGTCCGTTCTTTCAGGTTCGGATGCCCTTCCAACTCGCCGAAATGGCGGCCGAACGCGATGTGCTCCTCGGGCGTCATGTGCTGGTCGGGGAAGAACAGCACCAGGTGCTGATGCAGCAGCCGCTTGATCTCGGCAGCGTCAGCCTCATCCGCCTCAGCGAGCCGAAGTCCGGTAATTTCCGCGCCCAGCGCGGCGGAAAGGCGTTTGATGTTCCAGGTGTTCGACGCCATGATCTTGACCTTGCCTCAATACTCGCACGTTTCCCGTGGCCGGCATCTTGGCTCCGGCCAACACGACGGAAGCCTATCATTTGCCGGGCCCATGTCCAGCAGTGGCAAGGCCTTCCCGTTTTCGGGCACGACAGGGCCCCATCCTCCGGCGGATTGGTGCAGCCTTGGCTGCCGAGCCCGCATCGCGCCATTCGGG
>CAYYSC010000299.1:0-4697 GCA_964474065.1 uncultured Rhodospirillales bacterium
TGCCTGAGGTCATTTTTAACGGGCCCGACGGTCGTCTTGAGGGCCGCTACCACCACTATCCCGAGGCAAACGGTCCCCTGGCCGTGATTCTCCATCCGCATCCGCAACATGGCGGGACGATGAATAACCGGGTGGTTTACGAACTGTTTCAGGTGTTCAAGCGCCGAAACTTTTCCGTCCTGCGCTTCAACTTCCGCGGCGTCGGCCGCAGCCAGGGAACTTACAGCCGGGGGGAAGGCGAACTGTCCGATGCTGCTGCGGCTTTGGACTGGATGCAGTCGCTGAAGCCGGATGCACGCGATGTGTGGGTCGCCGGCTATTCGTTCGGTGCCTGGATCGGCATGCAGTTGCTGATGCGTCGGCCGGAAATCGGCGGCTTTTTCTCGATTGCGGCGCCTGCCAACATCTACGACTTCTCCTTCCTGGCGCCGTGCCCGTCTTCAGGCCTGTTTCTGCACGCCGGGCAGGACGAAATCGTCACGGAAGATGCGGTGAAGAAGCTGGTCGAAAAACTGCGCGCGCAACGCGGGATTTCCATCGACTATGAGCGTGTCCCGGGAGCAACCCACACGTTCGGCAATCATCTGGAACAAATGACCAAGTCGGTCGAGAAGTATCTCGACAAGCGGATGGCCGGGTCCAAAGCCGTCGCCTGAGCGGGATCAACTCTGACTGGGCCCAGGTAAAAAGAGCCGCCCGCCAGTCAGCGGCCACGGTGCCCCGGTAGTCCCAGGGAAGCTGATCGGCAGGCCTCGCACTGAGCGGACCGCTAGGTATGCGAACGCTTCGGCTTCCAGCGCATCGCCGTTATGCCCGTAAGTTTCAACCGGTTCGACAGGTGCCGTGATCTGTTTTTGGAGGACTTCCATGAGCACCGGATTGTGCCGGCCCCCGCCGCCGACGAACCAGGCGAGGGGCGGGGCTGGCATGTGCGCCTGGGCTGCGGCCACGCTCGCGGCCGTGAAAGCGGTGAGGGTGGCAGCGCCGTCCTGCGGCGACAGATTCTCCACGGCCCCCAGGTCGAAATCGAGCCGGTCGAGCGATTTCGGCGGTTTGCGGGCGAAATAAGGAGCCGCCAGCAGAGCCTGCAAGGCCGCTCGGTCCACGGCTCCGGCCCTGGCAAGCGCGCCGCCTTCGTCAATCGGTTTGCCCCTATGCCGGAGCGCCCATTCGTCCAGCAGCATGTTGGCGGGTCCGGTGTCGAATGCGATCAGGTCGGCTTCGCCTGGTCCGATCCATGTCACGTTGGCAACTCCGCCAAGGTTAAGAAACGCGCAGGGTTTGGCTGCGTCCGCTGCCAGAGCCCGGTGATACACTGGAGCGAGAGGGGCCCCTTCACCACCTGCCGCCACGTCTGCGCGTCGGAAATCGCCTGCCACGGGGACGCCAATGCTGGCAGCCAGCGCCTGGCCGTCACCCAGTTGCCAGGTACGTCTTTCCCGCGGGCGGTGCAACACGGTGTGGCCGTGAAAGCCAGCCAGCGAGATTTGCTCGGGCGGGACGCTGGTCTCCCGCAGCAAGGCTTCGACCGCCGCGACATGATGGCGAGTCAGAGCTTTCTCCAGCGCCGGGGCGCGCTCCTCGGGCGCCTGCAAAGCACCGGAAAGGGCGGCGCGGAAGTCGGGCGGATACGGACGGAAGACAAAGCCACGCGGTTCCGCGACGCGCTCGCCGTCGGTCCACAGCAGCGCAGCGTCTATTCCATCCATGGATGTGCCGCTCATCAAGCCGATGGCCAAACATGGATAGGCAAGCGGTGGGTATGATTGTTCCTTCATTCCGCGCATGCTACATCGCTGCCTTCACCGGCAACAGACGGCAATGAAGATGCCCCGTTCGGAATTTCTCGCCGCGCTGACTGAGCGCGGCTTTGTTCATCAGTGCACGGATACCGAAGGCCTGGATGCATTCGCGGCCGAGGGACCGATCCGCGCCTATATCGGCTTCGACTGCACCGCCGATTCGCTGCACGTAGGCAGCCTAGTGCAGATCATGATGCTGCGCTGGCTGCAGAAAACCGGCCACAAGCCGATTGTGCTGATGGGAGGCGGGACGACGAAGATCGGCGATCCCTCCGGGCGGGACGAAGCCCGTCAACTGCTGACCGAAAAGTCCATCCAGGCCAATAAGGCAGGCATTTTCAAGGTATTCGAACGGTTTCTAACCTTCGGCGCAGAGAATACGGCAACCGACGCCGTTATGGTCGACAACGACGAATGGCTGAGCGAACTCAAATATATCCCGCTCCTGCGAGACGTCGGCCGCCATTTCAGCGTCAACCGCATGCTGACCATGGACAGCGTCCGCTTGCGACTGGAGCGCGAGCAGCCGCTGACATTCCTCGAATTCAATTACATGATTCTGCAGTCCTACGATTTCGTGGAGTTGTCCAAACGCTATGGCTGCCGGCTGCAGATGGGTGGTAGTGATCAGTGGGGCAACATTGTGTCGGGCGTCGAACTTGGGCGCCGGCTGGAGCAACCACAACTCTACGGCCTGACGACGCCGCTGATCACCACGGCTGACGGGGCCAAGATGGGTAAGACGGCCGCCGGGGCGATCTGGCTGAATGAAGATAAGCTTTCCGTTTACGACTACTGGCAGTTCTGGCGGAACACACTGGACGCTGATGTCGGCCGCTTCCTGAGGCTGTTCACGGAGTTGCCGCTCGAAGAGATTGCGAATCTGGAATCGCTACCGGGAGCTGAACTGAACGAAGCCAAAAAAATTCTGGCGACCGAGGCGACGGCGCTACTCCACGGACGGGCCAAGGCGGAGCAGGCGGCAGAGACCGCGAAGCGAACCTTCGAGGAAGGCGCGCAGGCGGAGGGCCTGCCGACGATAGAGATTTCTGCGGCGGATCTGGAGGCCGGTATCCCGGCCTATGATCTGCTGAAACGAGCCGGACTCGCCGGCAGCAATGGCGAAGCCCGGCGGCTCGTGCGCGGGAGCGGCGCGCGCTTGAATGACAGGCAGATCGCCGATGAAAACGACCTCATCGGCTCCAGCGATTTGACCGAGGCGGGAACCCTGAAGCTTTCCGCGGGCCGTAAGCGGCACGTCCTGATTAAGCCGGCATCCGCCTAAGCTTCGCCATTGTGTCATACTGGGGGGCTGCGTAATCTCCGCTGGTTGCCTGGGCTAGAACTTCGTCTAGCCACGCCAGAAATAACTCGAATAAACGGAGACGAAACCCCATGGAACGCCGCGATTTTCTGAAAGGCGCCACGGTTGCCGCAGGTGCCGTTGCCGCTTCGACCCTGGCCACGCCGGCCATTGCGCAGGGCAAGCGCGAGTTGAAGATGGTGATGTCCTGGCCAATCAACTTCCCTGGGCTGGGCACGTCGGCGGTGCGGATGGCGAACCGCATTACGCAACTGTCCGAGGGCAAGTTGACGGTCAAGCCCTATGGGGCTGGTGAACTCGTTCCAGCATTTCAAGTGTTCGATGCGGTATCGGCCGGCGACGCCGACATATATCATGCTTCCGAGTATTATTTTCAGGGAAAGTCGAAAGCGTTTAACTTCTTGACCGCGGTGCCTTTCGGCATGACTGGGCTCGAAACGCATGCCTGGATTGAGTATGGCGGCGGTCAGGAATTGTGGGACGAGTTGTCCGCAGGCTTCAATCTGAAGGGATTCCCGGTGGCATCGACCGGCGTTCAGATGGGGGGCTGGTTCCGCAAGGAGATCAACACCATCGACGACCTGCAGGGCCTGAAAATGCGCATGCCGGGCCTGGGCGGTGAGGTGTTGCGCGCGGTTGGCGCGACACCGATCAACCTTCCGGGCGGTGAAATTTTCCCGGCCTTGCAGTCCGGCGCGATCGATGCGACCGAATGGGTCGGTCCGTGGCACGATCTGGCGTTCGGCTTCTACAAGGTAACCAAGAATTACTACTACCCTGGCTGGCACGAGCCTGGCACGGTCGGTTCGCTGGTGCTCAACAAGGATCTGTGGGAAAGCCTGACGGAGGACCAACAGGAGTTGATCAAGGTGGTTACCGCCGCGGAAGCCCAGGTTCAGACGGCTGAATTCAACGCGCGCAACCAGAACGCGCTCGAAACGCTGATCAACCAGCATGGGGTGACGCTGCGCCGCTACAGCGACGATTTGCTGGCGCGCATTGCCGAAGCCGCGGCTGATGTGATCAGCGATATGGCAAACAGCGACCCGATGACCAAGCGCGTCTACGAGAGCTATTCCGCCTACCAGAAGAAGGCGATGGAATGGGCGAAGATCGGCGAGGGCGGTTACATGAACGCTCGCGCGCTGCCCGCCTGACCCTATTTGCCCCGGCCGTGCGACAGTGCGGTCCGGGGATCCGTGATACGTAAGCGAACGTCCCCGGTTTTTCGCCAGGAAACTTCGGCGTCTGAGACAGTTTATGCTCCCTTCCTTCATCCGAACCGTCGATGCAATCAACGAGCATTTTGGCCGCGCCGTCTCTTGGCTTGCCCTCCTTATGGTGCTGGTTCAGTTTGCGGTCGTGCTCATGCGCTATGTTTTCGGCATTGGCTGGATCTGGGTGCAGGAGAGCATCATCTACATGCATGCCATCGTTTTCCTGGCCGCCGCCGGGTACACGCTGCTGCACAATGGCCACGTCCGGGTCGATATCTTTTATGGTGGCATGGGAGACCGGGGAAAGGCGGTGGTCGATCTGGTCGGCGGCCTGCTTTTTCTGTTGCCGATGTG